>JAJPJO010000002.1 GCA_021324135.1 Pseudomonadota bacterium | reverse complement strand
TAGACACTTTGCCCTCAATGCGATCAGGACCAACAAACTTCCCTTCGAAGATCGCCCAGCTATTGTCGAAGGTCAGCTGGATTGTTTTGCTGTCCAGCATCCACCAGTCTTCACGACTTGCTGCCCTTGAACCTTCGCATCGTGTTATTGCAAATGTTTCGGGCGAATCGAAAGCCATTTTGGAACACTTCGGGAAAGATTCTGAAAATGGATTGTACGATCCATAATCATTCGTCGTAGATTTTTTCTGATCCAGCGGCTCGCAGATTAATTTCCAGATCGTTCCAAGAAGCGGATTGATTACCTTTGCTTTTGCAACGAAATCGTTCTTTCCTAATTGGCTTTCCTCAACGTCTTTAGTGCAAATCGGCTTCAACAGGGCGGCGCGCAGATCTTTCTTGGTTGGTGTGTTGCCTGCCTCATGATCGCCAAACCAGACAACTGGCAAAGCTGACCAAGAGTTTGCTCCATCTTCGATCTCTAGCTTTGGCACGGTTATTGTCGTTCCTTCGCGCTTGTCTCCGCTGCTTGTTGCCGATATGGTCACGTTAACAGTGTCGCTGCAAGTCCAACCGCCCTTCGAACGCTCCAGGCGATGACCATCGGGAACCAGTCCACTTTCATCAAGGCCGGTTTGCGATATATAACACCATTCACCAGCTGGCGCGTATCCTTGATATGCGCTATTAACCCATATGTGCGCATTTCTTGAGCTGTTGTTCTTCAAATATATGTCCTGAATTCGCGCATGTGCTGGCGATATAAATACCGCGAACATCAGCAAGAGCAATTTTCCGAGAGAGTTACCGACCATTCGCCAAACCATGCAATGTTGTGGAACTCCAGTCTGACAAAGCGGAATAGTTCATAACGCAATCGTACCGCACCTCAGCCGCTTGAAATTGTATGGCATAAGAGGTAGTAGGCTATTTACCTGTGTTTGCGAGCCTTTGCGATAACTTGTTTAGTGCACGACTTAGATCGTTGTCGCGTCCGTATGGACCGCCTAAGGGGTCGTTTACTACCCAAGTGGTATTTACTCGCACGATGTCCGCGCCGATCGCGATCAGGAGAATTGCTGCCATCGCGATTGCAGCCAGGCCAGACAGTTAAGGCGCTCATTGCCGGATTTGTGGATTGGATATACAATGTGTTTACGGTAGGTATACGGTGGCGTATGAAAAAACACCTGATAAGACACGGAAACAGCCACGCCCTGGTCATCGACAAGGCGGTACTGGAGCTTCTTAGAATTGATCCGGAAACAACTCCGGTCGAAGTCACCACCGATGGAAACGTCCTGATAATTTCACCAATCAGGGACAAGAGGAAGCAAAAGGCGCTAAAGAAGAGCCTTGCCAAGATCGATTCTAAGTACGCGAGTACGTTCAAGCGCCTGGCAGAACAATGACGCCCATTCTCGACTTCAACGGCATACAGGACGAAGGCGGTCGAGCTCTTCATAATCGACCGCCTTCGTCAATACTAGCTAGCTAGCTCACACAGTTATGGATAGGAAAGTAAATGGATCCATTTTGGAAACAGAGACGATCCCGTCTCAACAAATTCGAAGAGACGCCAGGGTTGATGCTATTTGCGCTGCTGCACGTCGGCCTGTTAGTCCTGTTTATGAACCTTGAGAGTGCATATAGTCAGCCCTCTCAGAGCGACCAGATGAAATCCACAATTAAGACCGAGCACTCGACGAACAGCAAACTTTCATCGAATCGATTTGCCGGTGATGTTCAGATAAAAGGCATAATGGCTAAAAAAGCCAGCTGTTTCTTTTCCGAAATGTCAAACGGTTCTATATATGGTGCAATTCTTGGAAATGAATTGCGCATATATAAATCTCAAAGTACCTGTGAAGCGTTAACTATTGCATCTAAGCAGTGGCAAGAGTATTGCGAAAAAATGACATACGCTGTCTGGAAGCAATTTGGGACTCTGAAAACAGAAAGCGGACAGGCAGTATTCACGCTGGTACTCTATCCAGACAAAAGCTTAACGGTCGCGACTAAGACGATCTATCTCCCGGGCTGCAGACCTTATACTGGCAGTGGGCCCATGGACTTGCGAGTGTCAACTTTCTGGCGGCAGATAGAAACTGCCCTGCATACCGTTGATTACAAAGACTTTCCAAAAGTAGGAGAAGTGAAATCGATTACACTCGAGATGTGTTTGGGAAGGGACAAGGAAGTATTCCCCCGTTATAAAGCTTGCGGACAATTTCAAACAGTGTCTGTAGACGATACCGGGCAAGTTCGTGTGCCTGAAGGAAAAATTCTTAGAACCGAGGTATTGGATGTGTTCCCTGTTCTCCAATAATGAGTGAATCCTCGGGAGAAAAACTCCATTCAAAGTTTGCGTTAGGGGCACGAGAAACCACGAATCCACATAAAAGCAACTCAGGACCCAGGTTGAGATTTGTCCAAGTGAGTTGAAGTTGCACTGCACTCCCTAGCGAATTGATGCGCCGACGTTTCTATTCAGAAAAAGCTTCCTTGGCCAAATCATTGACCTAAATGTGAAGTCCGGGGTGAACGTTTTGGTTCTTTCGTCTTCCGTATGACAACTTGGCCCCGGTGATTGCCTTTTAAGCGCATCAAAAATCTCCCGGCGATCCCATCGCTGCATATTCTCACCGAAAATGGCCGGCGATTCTCATCGAAAATGGCCACCGATTCTCGCGCAAAATGGCCGGCAATTCTCACTTAATCTGGCCGGCGATTCTCGCCG
>JAJPJO010000300.1 GCA_021324135.1 Pseudomonadota bacterium | reverse complement strand
GGGCGCACAGAACAAAATATCCAAGGACGCACGCGACGGCATGCCCAAGAGCACGATCAACAACACATCCAGGAGCACATCTAGAAAAACCTTAGAAGCAACCAATGATGACATGAAGCGATACAGCGGGCTGCTTCTCGACTACTTCAGCAAAGCCGACAGCACAAGGGCTCAGGGCAAGCCTGTAAAGGAACCCCCGTCATATGAAGAATGGATTCAGTCCGGCAAAGCCGCTTTCTAGACAAAAACGATAAAATACAGCATGTCTTAGAGCGCCGTCGGAGAGCCATCATGCCCGAAAGCAAACGGAAGCTGAGCAAAGGAAAGAAGAAAAGTCTTGCAGCCGGACTCGGCAACAAGCGGCTGGCACCCGAGTTAATCAGCGGCGTCCTGCAAAAGGAAAGCATCAACTGGAAAAAGACGTGCCTCTTATCGGGTTTGATTGCTTTGACGGTCTTCGCTTCTTATGCCTTCACTATCTGGTTCCAGTACGTCTACTGCGACATGTTCAATCTGTCGCCGCTCAGAGTCGTCGAGGACTGGTTCTGGTCCAATCTGCTCACGGACTTGTTTACGACGCCATTGTCGCAACCGCTTGTAAGAGCGACGCTGGCGATCGATATGCAGTCGGCAACAATTATGTCGCCCGCCGTCTTCCACTGCGTCAACATTCTCATTCACCTGGCCAATTGCATTCTGCTTTATTGCCTTGTCTATCAATTGACAAATCAGTACAACAAGCTCAATAAGGAAGATGCCGATCCTTACGTGGTCGGCGCGTGTTCGGCAATTCTCTTCGCCTGCCATCCGCTGACGTGCGAGTCAGTGGCATACATCTCAGCGCGCAGTGCATTGCTCGTCACCTTCAATTACCTTGCTGCTCTCTTGTTCTTTCTGCGGGGATTTCTTGCCAAGGAAATTACGCAGGGCGTCATCGGCTATGCACTCTGCTACTTCTTCATTTGCTGCGCCATCTGGTCCGGTCCCCAGGGTCTCACCGCCGCTGGTGCCATGTTGGTTCTGGCGATGCTGCTGAAAACGAAGAAAGAGAGCTGGAAAACCTGGGTGATGGATAGACCTCTCGAGATTTTCTCGATCGTTTTGGTCGCCACTGTTGTCCCCTGGGTTTTGCTGCTCAAATACACCGCGCCAATCGGCAACGGCTTCGGATTGGCATCACTGCCGCCGGCAGCCTACATTGCCACACAATGCAAGGCGTTGCTTACATATTATTTGCGCGTTGCTGTAGTGCCCCTCGGGCTCTCCCTCGATCCTCCGTATGCGTTCGCGAGTAACTTTGCCGATCCGCTTGCTATCCTTGGCGCGCTCGTTCCCTTCGTCTTTTTGGGACTGGCATGGCGCTATCGGAACTCATTATTGGTGGGATTTTCATGCGCCTTCTTTGTTTTGGCTTTGCTGCCCGATTTTGTCCTGGTACAGCCGGAGGTCTTCTCCGATCGCCGTTTCTACCTTCCTCTGCTGGCGCTTTGCATTCCGGCTGGTCTATTCGTTTTTCGCATGGCAGAGAAACGATTGATGGCCACAATCGGCGCAGGAGTATTGCTTGTCTGCGGGCTGATTGGTCTGACTAACTGGCGCAGCATTGGCTGGCAAAACGATTTCCAACTCTGGCAAGGCGCTGAGGCTATGAATAAAGCCAGCGAACGAAGCCAGGTCATGCTCGTCTGGTCGCAATTCAAAGCCGGTCAACTCGAGCAGGCAAACGAGAAAGCTAAGGCTGCGATCAAACAATATCCTGATTCCGCGATACTAAATATGGTGCTGGGAAAGTATGCCAATGCGATGAAGGATTACAAGGAAGCGCAGAAGTATTTCCAGAAGGCAGCAGACCTGGCGGAGAAACAAAATTTATCGCCGGAAATCGTTTGGGATTTGAAGTATGGGCTGGCTTATTCATACCTTTATACCGGGGATTTGAAGAAGGCATATGATCTGGCCGATGCAGCAATTCGTTTTCAACCGAACAACTCCACGCTTCATCTGATTAAAGGCAAATATTACCTTAGCGTCGACCAGCCGCAAGCTGCATTTTTGGAATTGCAGAAGGCTTACATTCTCGACCGCTACAATCCATCAGTGCTCGAACCACTTGCGCGCGCAGCCATAGGTTGCGGCACCAAGGAGCACCAGGACGTCGGTTATGAAATAGCCAAACGCGCCTATCGCGTCACGGACGATCCGCAAATGCTCGTTCTGCAGGCTTATGGGGCGGTTGAAACTGGACATATTCATGACGTGTTCAAATATCTTTCCATGTATTTGAAATTCAACAAACCGACCGCCGAGGTTTATTACATTCTCTACGGCGCCTATAAGAAGTTGAACCTGAAGGCCGAGTCTGATATGTCGTTGCAGATTGCTCTCAAAGAAGATCCCGACATTCGCAAGAAGATGCGGCTCTATTTGAACAGACCGCTGGTCAAGCCGGAGCCGAGCAGCAAGGGAGAAGAGGGGAACGTCATTCCAGTGCCCAAAGAAGGGACGACGACACAAGCTCAGTCCACTTCTGGCAAGCGTCCAACTGCAGAGCAAATTAAGGATGCGGCTCTGAAAATACCCTTTGCTAAGCGGACTATTATGCCTGCGGATGCCGTTCCGACGCCCGCGAATGGCGCCCCGGCACCAGCGAAGACCGCTCCGGCACCCGCGAATAGCGCTGCTCCTGCGCCCGTGAAGACCGCCCCAACGTCGACCCATTGAACATGTCGGTTCCTCGAGTTGAGACGGAATCAGAGCCGGATGAACATTTCCGCTTGACCATACGAACTGAAACCGAAGCTGACTTTGCCGAAGTTGACGCCTTGCTTGATGCTTCCTTCGGCGGCAAGGATGAGTCGGCGCTAGTTCGCCGCATTCGTGACACTCCGCAGTACATCATTGAGCTTGCTCTAGTTGCCGAGCACAGCGAGGATGCAGAAGAGGCGCGCATTATTGGTTTCATTATGCTCAGTTATGTCGATCTGGTGAATGAGCAAAAGAGCTTCCGCGTACTATCGCTTGCACCACTGGCGGTGCTGCCGGCATGGCAAAAAAAGGGAATCGGAGGCAAACTGATCCAAAAGAGCATCGAGCTGGCGCTGCAGCGTCAAGAAAAATTGATGGTCCTGCTCGGGCACGAGAATTATTATCCGCGCTTCGGCTTCCAACGAGCATCGCAGCACAAAATCTTTCCTGTGGCGGATTGGCCGGACAATTCATTTATGGTCCTGAAACTGAATAATTGGACACCGGATATGACTGGTAAGATTGTTTATCCTCCTGCCTGGATGATCGAATAGATCTAAATGATGCGCGGGGTATAAAGGCTCAAGTTGCAGGTAGAACACGGCGAATTCATATGAATAAATCACCATCGGATTCAAATCGCGCTATTCGCATGCTGCTTTTTTTCATGGCGCTGCTGATTCTGCTCGTCGTAACCGGCAATCGAATAATTATAGGCATGCGACCCGTGGTACAGCAGAAATTAGATGTTACCAGCGCTTCGGTTAGCGTCGCACCAGCCAAGGTGGCGAAAGCCCAGCGAGACATTCAAGCGGGGCAGAATATCACGGAAGCGGACATTGCCTGGCAGGACCGTATGGAGTCGGATGACTACAACGCTCCGCTCGGTCAGACAAGTTCCTGTCTCTACAAACAAGATAATAAGGATCAGCTGATCAACCATCAAGCTGCCATGGCGATACCGGCAAACGCTCTTATTACAAAGCTTTCGATGGGACAAGATCCGGCATTGGCTGAGCTGAATAAATGGGTGGGCTTCGATGCCATCCTCTACGGCACCTGGGGAGCATTTGTATGCCTCTCGGCTTTCTGGATGTTTTCGGCTTATCTGGCGAAAACGGCTCCAGCTCCTGATGTGCTTGAACAATCAGAGGCAGCGGAGAATGCAGCAGCTGAACCCAAAGGCAGCACATCTGCCGAGCCCGAGAGCAGTGATGTGGGAGGCGCCTCAAGCGTGTAAGGTACAAGTGGACAAACGTTCACCTCGCTCGGCAAGACTGTGAATCTAGATTCGTCTATCAAATCGGTAGGTAATGCGCCCCACCTGGTGGCGTTTCCAATGTATGATTTCCCTCAGCTGAGCAAAGCTCACGAGGCGTTGTGGAATTGCATCGCAGAAGTACTGCTTGCCGCCGGCATTGATGCGGTTCCGCGAGCGCTGTCTCACCCCGTGGAGCTGGAGCAATTTTGGTCCGACCCACGAGTTCTTCTCACGCAGACTTGTGGCTACCCATTGGTCACCGAACTTCATAAAAAGGTACAGCTTGTTGCTGTGCCGAAATACACGGCCGAAGGCTGTGAAGGCATTTTTCATAGAGGCTTGATCGTAGTGCGCGTCAATGATGAGGCTGAACGGTTGGCGCAGCTTCGCGGTAAACGCGCGGCATTGAATGACTGGAATTCAAACACCGGGATGAATCTGTTTCGCGCTGCTATTGCACCGATCGCACGACGAACAAAATTCTTCAAGGAGATCGTAATCACGGGCTCGCATATGGAGAGCGTCAAGGCTGTGGCAAGTGGGCAAGCCGATACGGCCTGCATCGATTGTGTGACGTTCGCACACTTGAGGAATTTCATGCCCGAAGTCATGAGCGAGATTCGAATACTGTGTTCGACGCAAGCAACGCCCGCCCTTCCTCTTATCACCGCAGGTAGTACCGGTAGCAAGGTCAGAGATTTGCTGCGCGAAACGCTTATGGAAGTCTGCTCGCAGCCAGGACTCCGTCCCATCATAGACCAACTGCTCTTAGAAGGCTTCGAGCCCGTATTCCTCGAGAACTACAAGGTGTGTTTGGAACTTGAGCAGGAAGCTAAAGCTCTCGGATATGATCGACTGCAGTGATGCCATCGCCGTTCAACAAAGGATGCAGGAGCTGATCGTGCGCTTTGATCAAATACTTGCGCACGACCGCACTGTAACCATCATAGACAAACCAACCATTCTCTTCGAGGAATCGGCTACGGTTTTTCCAATAGACATCCGGCAGCCGATACCACGGAATCGAGGGATGTTTGTGATGCACCGCATGCAAATTGTTGTTCAGGAACAAGAATGAAAGCAATGAGTTGCTTTCAATTACTGCAGAACGGTGTTCGACCAGGTCAGCAGCCTTGTGCTCGGCGAAACTGCGGAGCATCAGTATGGAAGTGCCGGGATAAACGAAGTATAAAACGTACTCAATCGGACTCAGATGGCAGACATGCAAGAGCCATAGTACCACTGGTAGTACCGCAATAATATGGTAAAACCAGATCTTTATGCGCTCCCGATCCAATTTAAACAGACGGCGCGCCTCTGAGAGCAAGAATCCTCCGATTGTCCACAGAGGACCTAATATCACCCAGCCAAGCAGTGATGAGCCCAGTCGTACAAATGCTCTTCCGAACCACGTCAAAGCCAGCCATTGATCTTTAGTAAAGTATTTCGATTCCGGATCGACTGAGGGCAGCGTCAAAAAGTCGTTGACATGATGACGGAGATGATCTCGCCTGTAAATCTCGAAAGGCAACCATAATGACAGAGGAACAGAGCCTAATGAATAGTTAAACACTTTTGAATCGGTCGGGTGACCATGAACGACTTCGTGTTGAAACGAGCTGTGCAACGCAATCAGTGATGCGCCAAGCAAAATGACTGCCGCAGTCGGCAACTGGTGATTGAAATAAGTCAAAGCGATCCACGATACATAGATTGAGACTGCCAGAGCGATTGTCGGCCACTCTCGCTTCCTCGTTCCTTTACTTGTCTGAGCTGCCATGCCTGAGAATCCTTTCAAAACAAAAACTCCCCTCGCGGAATCGTGAGGGGAGTAACGCCAATTCGATAGTTCAAATGCCTATGTGCGCGTCAGCTCAGCCCCCCACAAGGAAGGAACAGGTACACGCGACACACATCTGAAGTTTGAACATACGGTAATTGTGGTTCGTGGGCTTGCGCAAGTCAAATGTCGAAAACATCAGGATGCAGCAGCAGGGGGCAAAACCCGCTGCCTGACGTGTTTTCGCCAGCTTAAATCAACGATACAAACCTGGCGCCCGATTCTTTGAGCCGTTTTAATTCTATTGAGGTATGTTTTTGATGACAGCGGCTATGCGTTTCGCCTCTTTGAAGCGTCGCTGTGAGTTCAGCATCTTCAAATAATCGGTGAGTCCGCTTCGAGCCACATTGCGCATGTCGTAATCGGCTTTCTTTTCCCAGAGTGTGGCGACTCGCTTCAGAAGCGGTTCCGCCTCTTTCGCATTTCCCCGTCGCAGGTAGAAGCCGGCCAGATCGTAGGCATATTCAATCAAATAGATGTTACCGCTATCATGCTCATCAAGCATACCGAGAGCCTGTTTGTACGCCGCCTCGGCTTCATCCGTGCTCACTGAGTCTTCAAGACACTCTGCCAGGCGCTGGCAGGCAATGGCATGATAGAAATCGTATTCTTCATTCGACCAGTTGTGGAGACATCGCCGGTAAAGGCTTGCTGCCTCTCTCTTTGAACCCCTGAGCCAATGATTGTCGGCCAGATACATCATTTCGCCGCAAAGCCTGGGGCTGTCTTTGCCGAAGGTTTGCTCCAGCATTGTAATGGATTGTTCGAGGACATCATTCTCCTCAGCAAATCGTAATTCGCTATTGAGGAAATTGGCAAAGAAGTGCATGAATGCTGCACGCCGCTGGACATCGACTTCAACAGCGATTGCCTTTCTGAAGTAATGCTCGGCTCTGACGCTTTCATCAGCGCACTGCCAGGCAAATGCCTCATTCAGCAGTGCCTCGCCATATTCATTTTTCAGCTCAGGCATTAGCCTGATGAGGCCTATGTTGTCCAGAAATCGCCAGGTCAAATTCTTCTTGTGAGTGTTCTCTGCTTCCTGGCGTTGCTCTTGCTTATATTGCTCATAAGTGCCGAAATAGTGTGCGGGCGGTACTCCCTTGAGACCTTGAGCAATGGCTGCCTCAGGCAAGCAAAAAAT
The DNA here is from genome assembly GCA_021324135.1 of Pseudomonadota bacterium. Taxonomy (GTDB): domain Bacteria; phylum Cyanobacteriota; class Vampirovibrionia; order Obscuribacterales; family Obscuribacteraceae; genus JAJPJO01. The sequence continues at coordinate 16,770 of JAJPJO010000300.1, read as the reverse complement.
ACTCGGCATCAAGGCCGCGAGAATGCATGCAAAAATGAATGGTTGCCTTTTCCTCATTTTCTCATTTTGCCCGAGAATGTCGCATAACGCCATGGTGAATGCCCCAATGACTGCATTCGTTCTGAACAGGTCAGCATGTTCCCCCCGCACCAAATCTGGTGTCATAATGGCTTGATTCTCTAGATCTCTGTTGTTTGCTTCAGGCTCTCTGCGTATGACGCCGCTATCTCTTCTCCCGAAAGCATGTTTTCCATACCAGCACCGTTTGCCAGAAAGTTTCCCATTTGCTCAAGACCAGCCGGATTTGTGAGCATGCTGCCCAGGAGGCCAAATAATTGTCCGAACAGAGAGGCGAATCCGGTGAGTTCTGGTCCAGCTCCCGGAATAGCGCTTGCCAGGTCCGGTGAGACCATGCCGGTTGTGCCGACCAGATCCGTGCCTGCCCCAGGCATCGCGCCGTTGATCACGTCCAGGTGAGGCAAAGAAAAGTTCGACTTCATTAACGAAGCGCTTATATCGTTCCCCAATGATGGTTTCATTCCAGTGGAGGCAGCCTGCCTTAAATCATCAGCAAACTCAATGCCGCTTGAGCCGGGTTGCTGTGCCAGCTTGCCGATCGACTCAAGACCGGAAGCGCCCGCTTGCTGTGTTGAGGCGGGAGTAAAGTCGAGAGCGGAGGAGCCGGGTCTCTGCATAGAATTGTCTGTGAACTCGAGACCAGGCAGGTGGTTTTGAGCAGTGTTGCCCGAATTTCCAATCTTGAAGCAATCCGGCAGCTCCGTTCGCCATTGTGTTTTGTCGACGACGTGACACAGTCCGAGCGTATGCTCGAACACCTTTTTAGCTCCGTCTGTTCCTTCATTAGAAGTATCAGCCATAGGGTAGGCTTAGCTGGTAATTCGGTTTGCGTTCCAGATCTCAGATTAGCAAAGGTCAGTGACTAAAAAGTGACCTACCTTAGCTGATCAGCTCCGGTCCCGATGAAGAAACTTCTTCGCGCCCTCGCCGCTGTAGTCCGAAACTACATGTCCATCGCCGATCAGTTCGTACTTGTACGTCACCAGGCCCTCGAGCCCGACCGGACCCCGTGGATGCAGCTTGCCTGTGCTGATGCCGACTTCGGCGCCGAAGCCATAGCGGAAACCGTCGGCAAAACGCGTTGACGCTTTCCAAAAAACACCCGATGAGTTCACGGACTTGAAAAAGGTCTCGAAGGCCTTGGCGTCGGTCGTGACAATGCACTCCGTATGGTGCGATCCGTACTCGTTTATATGCTTGATTGCCTGATCGAGCGAATCGACAATCTTCACTGACAAAACCAGATCGCAATACTCGGTCGACCAATCATCGATGGTGGCATGTGCCAGATTAGCATCAGGAAAGAATTTAGAAACGATGGCATAGCTCGGCTCGTCCAGGCGCAATTCGACCTGGCGATCCAGCAGCGCCGCCGCGACGAGCGGCAGGTACCTGGCGGCAATGTTTTTGTGAACGAGCAATGTCTCGATGGAGTTGCAGGCGGCAGGATACTGCGTTTTAGAATCGACGGCCAGGCGAACTGCCATGTCCGGATCTGCATCATCGTGGACATAGAGGTGGCATACGCCCTCTGCATGCCCGAGCACTGGAATCTTTGTGTTCTCCTGAATGTGTCTGACAAGATGGTTTGAGCCTCTTGGAATAATCAGGTCGATCAATCCTTCCGCCTTGAGGATGCTCTCGACGTCTTCGCGCGTGCTGAGCAATACTAGCGATGAGGCGGGCATGCCGCGCGACTTTAGTGCCGCCGTCAGGCAGTCGAACAAAACAGCAAGCGTAGTCTGCGCCTCCTTGCCGCCTTTGAGAACCGCGGCATTACCGGATTTGATTGCCAGCGATGCTATTTGCGGCAATGCATCCGGACGAGATTCGAATATGACGGCTAATAATCCAATGGGACAGGTTCTGCGATAAAGTGTTAACCCCTCATCCAGATCGCGGGCCAGGGTTGTCGACCCGAGAGGATCGGGCTGAGTTGCCACTTGTCTGATACCATCTGCGATATCGCGCACCTTAGCTGCGCTTAGCTTCAAACGATCGGCCATCGCCGCTGTGATCTTGCCTTCGCTCAGCAATTTCTTGCTCTCAGCTAAATCCTGGCTGTTGGCACTGAGGATTTCCGCAGATCGCTCCTGAATCGCATGAGCCATGTCTTCCAGGGCACCACTTCTGGTGTCATTGTCCAGATTGGACAAAACGGCGGAAGCTTGTTTGGCTTCGCTCAAAATCTGGTTCAAATTTTTCTTGGCCGTGTCAGTCATTTTTCGACATCCCGAGAAAGGCAATGTTGTCCCTGGTTATGATCGCATCGTAATTTCGATTGGCGACGATCTGATCGATCTCGTGCGATTGCTTTCCCGACAACATCCTGGTTTCATCACTGCTGTAGTTTACTATACCCCGGGCAAACTCTTTGCCGGCCGGGTCGATAATGCTGACGACGTCACCACGCTTGAATGTTCCCTCCACGTCAGTAACGCCGGCGGCAAGAAGGCTGGCTTTGCGTTTCACAAGAGCATCTCTGGCGCCCTCATTGATGTGAACGGAAGCTGTGATCGATGTTGCGAATGCAATCCATCTCAGCTTTCCAGCCATTGTTTTTTTAGGCGGAAACAAGGTGCCTAATTCCTCGCCCTCGAAGATTCTTGTAATTACGGATTGCTGCTTTCCGCTGGCGATAATGCAGGCACAACCTGCTTGAGTAGCAACTTGCGCTGCTTCCAGTTTTGTCTTGATGCCACCTCTGCCGGTGCTGTGTGGTGCCTTGGATTCTTTTGCATTAGATGCTTGTTCAGTTGCTTTGTTTTGTTCCGCCAGGACGGCGTCGAGATCGGATACCACACTGAGAAGCTTGGCATCGCTGTCGGTGCGCGGATCGGATGTGTACAATCCTTCCACATCAGTAAGAATGACGAGCAGGTCCGCATCGATCTTGCTGGCTACAAGTGCCGATAGTTTGTCGTTGTCGCCAAAGTTCACCTTCTTCTGGGAGGCAGGCGCAATCAGCTCCAGCTCCGCTGTTGAGACGGTATCGTTCTCGTTGACGATTGGCAAAACTTTCAGCTGCAGGAGTTCGGCGATGGTGCTGCGCAGATTGAGATAACGTTTGCGATTGGCAAAATCATCTTCAGTCAGCAACACCTGGGCGGTGGTAATGCCTAACTTCTCAAACGCGTCGGCATACATTGCCATCAGCAATCCCTGACCGACCGCCGCGCAAGCTTGCTTTAGCGGCAATTCTTTGGGACGCTTGTCCAGATTCAATCTTTTCACACCCAGACCGATGGCGCCGGAGGTGACCAGCAAAACTTCCTTGCCGTCCTGAATCAGGGCGGCAATTCCTTCAACAAAGGAATAAAAGCGGCTGAGCGCGACACCCCCTTCCTCTCGCATCAGGACAGCGGTGCCGAGCTTCACTACGATGCGCTTCGAGTCGCCGAGCATTCTGCGCCGTTGATCTTTTTCATTTGTCGAATCAAAGGTGTTCATCCGGTGAGAGCGTCTTTCCAAAGACAGGTGTCTCTATGATGGCGGGTTGTTCCCTTTCTGGCTCACCATCCGGTAGATTCCAAGCCCGATAAAGAATACGCCAAGCCCGTCGAAGACATAATCTAGCATCTCAGGCTTGCCGGTAAAAACTGAATGGCCGTTTATTAAGCCGATGGCGATGATCAAGACGCCCCAAATTATATTCTTCATGCGATTGCAGCCTCCGACCACGTGTACTGTTTACGGCCTGACTCCTTGATAGAAACTATGTACCCAGGGTGGCTCGTAAAGCCTCAAGGTTATTGATCGGTGCCTTGCATGTGAAGCCTTCGCAGAGGTAGACAGTTGGTTTGCCCTCGACTGAGACGCGGTCCTTAAGAAGAGGAGCTGCGATCTTATCGTGATCGATGTCTTCACCGACCAGCATCAGGTCGTTTGGCGCGTACCGTGCCGCTATGGCAAAGAGATATTCTTTATAAGTCGCTTCGCCGGACTTGTAGACCAGCGCAATTTGCCGCCCTGGATCGACGTATGTGTCCAAGGCGCAAAGGAGATTGGCAAATTCGCTCGGCGCCTTCTTCATGTAGCTCGCATAGAGCTGGAATATCTTGCGCGCCCGTTCACCATATGTGGTATTGCCCGTTAATTGTTCCAAACGCACAAGGTTCATCGCAGCCACGCTGACACCCGATGGTACCGCTCCATCGAAGTGATTCTTCGGTCTCACTATAAGTTCTTCATGATCGTCACTGGTGTAATAGAAGCCACCACTTTCGGTGTCCCAAAAATGATCGAGCATATAATCGGTCAACTTTACGGCGGTAGAAAACCATGTTCTATCAGCGTCGACGGCGGCAAGATCTAGAAGTGCTTGAGAGAAGAAGGCGTAGTCGTCGAGATAGCCGTTCAGCTTCGCCTTGCCTTGACCCCAGGTGCGAAGCAATTGTTCGCCGCTGGTCAAATGTTTCAAGATGAAGTTGGCGGCCGTTTTTGCCTCGTCTAAGTACTCATCCTTTTGCGCCACCCTGAAGCCGTGCACAAAGGCTGAAATCATCAGGCTGTTCCAACTGGTCAGCACTTTTTCGTCACGACCGGGTCGAATGCGCTCGTTTCTCTTGCTTAGAAGCTTCTCTTTGAGTGGATTCAGACGCTGCCAGAAACCAGCCACGGTCATGCCGTATTTCTGCGCTGTTTCCTCCGGGGATTGAACCAGGTGCAGAGCGCTGGTGCCATGCTCAAAATTGCCCAGGGATGTGACGCCGAACACGTCAATGACCCAGAGCCCATCTTCCTCTCCCAGCGCTTCTTTGATCTCATCCGGGCGCCAGACGTAAAACTTTCCTTCCTCACCCTCGCTGTCGGCATCAAGACTGGAGTAGAATGCACCATATTCAGTGCGAAGTTCGGCAGTGACGAATTTCAGAATTCCTTCAGCTACATCTTTGAAATATGGCTCACCAAGATGCAAGTAACCATCAAGATAGGTATTGCACAAGAGGGCATTATCGTAGAGCATCTTCTCAAAGTGAGGTATCAACCACTGCCGATCAACCGAATAGCGAGCGAATCCTCCCGCCAGCTGATCGTGCATCCCACCGTATGCCATTCGCTCCAGGGACGTTTTCGCGATGTTGCTGAACATCATACGCTGTGATTCCGAAACGCCGGATTTTTTGACGGCCGAGCGCATGGCCAGCATCAGATTGAATGTATGGGGGAACTTAGGCGCGCTTCCAAAGCCGCCCCACTTCTGGTCGAAGGTATTCTCAAATCTGTCTGTTGCATTGACGATGGTTTGTACCGAGAAAAAAGCGTCCTGAGCGGCGGTATCGTCGCCGGTATCATCCCTGGCGATCCCAAGTTCGAGCAGTTTAAGGTGTTTGGTTATATCCTGGGCGCTGTCGAGAACATCCTCGCGACGTTCTTTCCATGCGGAGATAACTCCCAGCAGCACTCTTTTAAAGGAGGGCATGCCGCGCTTGTCGTCGGGCGGGAAATAGGTTCCTGCGAAAAACGGCTGCAGATCAGGCGTCAAAAAGACGGTCATCGGCCAACCACCATGACCGGTCATGAGCTGAACGGCCTTCATGTATATTTCGTCGATGTCCGTTCGTTCTTCGCGATCGACTTTGATGCTGACAAAATTGTCATTCATGACCTTTGCGGTCTCGTCATCTTCAAACGACTCATGCTCCATTACATGACACCAGTGGCAAGCGGCATATCCAACGGAAAGCAATATGGGCTTCTCTTCTTCTTTTGCCTTCGCCAGGGCATCTTCACCCCATGGATACCAGTCCACCGGATTGTGAGCGTGTTGCAATAGGTAGGTGCTGGTCTCGTTGATGAGCCGATTTGGTGCTCGACCTGTTGTCTTTGTTGCCATCTCAATTTTCCTCTCCGCGACCATTTCCCAGTTATGTTAAGGATACTCTTCACCCTCTGCGGTCCACTGACCGTCGGCGCTCTTTCTAAGTCGAAGGCATGATTGCTTCAAGGAGACCATCGTAGAGCAGCACGTTAGTATTCAATGTTTGCTGAAAACCGAACTCGACGGCCTCGCAGCCCTGATTGTTTTGCATGAAATAGGCTGCCAGCGCCAGCGATTCCTCCCCGTGTTCGCACTCGACATTGACATGATCGAACCAGGCATGCTCAGCCAGCCCGAAATGAGCGAATGCCACTTGCATTGCTTTGAATTCCTCAATCGCCATCAGTTCGGTGGCGGTAATGGCACCAGCGGCGATGGCGGCTCGCCCACCGCATAGCTTCGGCATCGGGTTTTTTCGGCAGTATAATTCACCGATTCTAATCAGATATTGACGGACGCCTTTAGTTATCGCCTGTGCGGAAACGAATCCGGCGCCGCCGCCCAAATGGTCGATGATACTGCGCAACTGCCCCTGGTGGCACAGCCGATAATCGCCATTGCCATATTCGTTGCGCACGTTTTCCAAAATAAATCCAACCGCCGGCTCGGGCATGAATGCCGCAGCCTTCAAAAGCAGACGTCTCAGCAACGTGGCATGCGCATCATAGTTCACCAGAAGCGATACCGCTTGCTCTTTAGAAAGAGTCCGCGTGCGCAGATGGGCGAACAGTGGATGTTGCCGGCAGGGATGAGATGAGGCCAACTCTGTGAGGTATCTTGCACTCGGCTTCTGATCGGCTTTCAGCAACATCCTCTTACTCTATCCTGCGCTCTGGCAGAAGTAGCCTTCAGCTCAGCCCGCGGTATGGGCTTTCACTTTAGCCTTTTCACCCTTCTGCTCGTCTTCAGAGTTTCCTTTGCCCTCGGGTTTCTCTTCGCCCTCGGCTCGAGCCTTGTGTTTATCTGAATTGCCGGACGACTGGTTTGCTTGAGAGCCATGCGATTCGCCGCGCTCTTCGCGCTCGGCTTCTTCCTTCTCCAGCAACCACTGCGCTTCAAGCGCCGCTCTGCATCCGGTTCCTGCTGCTGTCACGGCCTGGCGATAAACTTGATCGCTCACATCACCGCAAGCAAACACACCTGTGATCTTGGTGCGCACACCATGCCCACCCTCCGGAATTATGTAGCCGTTCTCGCTGAGATCGAGAACGTTTTTGAACAGATCGGTATTCGGCTGGTGCCCGATCGCGATAAAAACGCCATCGGCATCATGCTGCGTCACTTCGCCTGTCTTCACGTTCTTCACGCGAACCCACTTCACTTCGCCGGCATCGACGTCGCCGATTTCTTCAACCACGCAGTTGAGCAGGCAATCGATTTTTTCGTTTCGCTTGAAACGGTCGACCATAATTGCCGAAGCCCGGAATGTTTCACGGCGGTGAATCAATGTCACCGAGGTGGCGAAGCGCGTCAAGAACATGGCCTCTTCAATGGCGGTGTCGCCGCCGCCGACCACGTAGACTTTCTTATCCCTGAAGAAAAACCCGTCGCAAGTTGCGCAAGCGGACACGCCGTGCCCCATGAGCTTGCTCTCCGATTCAAGACCAAGAAGCTTAGCTGATGCGCCTGTAGCGATGATCAGTGTTTGAGTGCGAAACTCCTTTTCGCTGGTGCGCACGATAAACGGGCGAACGCTCAGATCGACGGATTCGGCATTATCGTAAATGAATTCAGTGCCGAAGCGCTCCGCCTGCTTGTGCATGCGCGTCATCAGGTCGGGTCCGAGGATGCCGTCGGGAAAACCTGGAAAATTCTCGACATCGGTAGTAATCGTCAACTGCCCGCCTGTTTGCAATCCCTCGATCACCAGCGGCTCGAGATTGGCTCTGGCTGCGTAAATGGCAGCGGTCAAGCCGGCGGCGCCGGAACCAAGTATGGTGACTTTCCTCTCTTTGGGCATGAAGCGTTACCTACCCTAGATGCAGTGATATATATGCGGCAAGATGACAAGAGTCCCGAAGACTTCCGACACTCTAGCGTCGTTTCTTCAATTATTTTAGGTGGAGAAAGCGTCCAAAACCGGGACCTTCAAGATAACTTATCATTAACTGCGCGCACATGGATTCAGCTTACCAGAACTTCGTCTTCTTCAGGTCTGATGCCATACGGCAACGATTCTTTCATGCTGTCAAGCTGCCCGATGAGCTCGCGTTGCCTATCAACAATTCTATTGGTGCAGTCGCTTGCCAGCGTTTGGTCCTCATCGGCCAGCAGTTTGCGCATGCGCTCCAGGTCGATAATCTGCCCCAAAATTTGCTGAGCTTCGACCAGCTCCTCGCTTGTATGGCCGTAGAAGTCGACCAGAAGATAACGCCAGGCCTTAATCGCCAATCTGAGATTGTGCAGATCCTTGAGCGATTGTGCTCGATTAGCCAGCTCCTGCGTTTTCACCTCCTGGCGCAGAAGATAAATTTCAATCGCCACTCTGGCAATATCGTTATATCTCGTTTCTCCGGTATTTCGCTTGACGAGCTTGTTTGAGCGCTCATCGATGTATTTATGAAGTTTCTTGATCAGCCGTTTCACATCAAGCTTCTTGAGCTCGGCGCGCGACTCGGTTGCGACGCGATCGCGCTGGTCGTGCCATTTGCTCCTGATCTCGAGGGGGACATCGAATTTTTCAGCTTGATTGAGGGTGACGTCCCAGTCGCGGACGCTACCGAGCAATTTATAAGTTCGCTTTATCTTGCGCCCCAGCTTCTTCTTGAACGACTTTGACTCAAATCCCTCCTGGGACAAAACGCTCCAGACCGAGTACCAGCGCCTGAAAGCGATGCGCATGCCATGAACGCGCTTTTCTCTTCTGCCTGAGCCATCGACGAGATCTTTGGCAGCCTCGCTCAGCCGATTGAGCGCTTCTCGGGCGACGGCAACCTGAAATTCGAGCCAGCTCAATTCATCGATATAGTGAGGCGCCCCAACCTCTGTAGGCTGTGGCGGCGAATTTTTCTCGATCAGATCTTCCTGAGTCACTACTTCGGCCACGCAGTTTTTCTCTCAATCTACGAGAAACCCAACCTAATCCACACAATTTTCAATCAAATTAGGAAGCAAGGGCGCTTCTCTTACTTTCGCCACACTTAAATTTACAATGATATAGGCAAAAGATATATAGCCTTTGCTTCTATCTCAATAAGTCGGAAATGATTTCCTGCGATCGCTTGATGACCAGATCACGCCCGCCACGCGCGTAAACGGACTGGGCGCGCTCCAATAATGATGGCATGGTTATCTTTACATGCGCTGGAAGATGATGGGGAGAACGGCAATAGTCAATCAGAGCTCTTGACGTTTTATCCCAGGTGAATTGCTCGGAGAGGCGAAGTGAATTTTGGCGATACTTATTTTTCAAATCATTGTCAAGACAAATCCTGACGATCGCTTGCTCCCATGCGCCAACATCTTTGTAGGGCAGGGCCACGCCCGCTTCGGCTTTATCAATTGCCTCAGAGAGCGGATCGCCGCCCGTGCTCAAGACGGGAAGACCGGCCCAGAGGTAATCGAGAATGCGAGTCCGAAACGAAAAGCGAGTCTCCGGTAAATCAAAATGGGCCGAGACGGCAAGATCAGCGTCAAGGAGGTAGTTGACGCGCTCGTGATATGGCACCCACCCTTCACCGAAGAAAACATGCTTGTCGATCAAATCCAGATCTTTTGCAAGAGCTACGGCGTCGCGCGCCATTTGCATGAGGGGAACCTTCGGATTGGGTGACTTCATGCCGAGAAAATAAAGTCTGATATTGCTGACGCGATCGCGCACTTTCCCGACGGCGGCAATCACGGTGAGCGGATCGAACCAATCCCAGATGCCACCACCCCACAGCAAAACGATGTCATCACTGCTGATACCACTGACTCGCTCCCGCATTCCCGGACCGGTGCGAACAGCCGGCCCCGACTGCCTGCCAAATGGCACCACATCAATCAGTTTTCGCAATGAAGGATCCCAATCATAAAACTCAGGCGTCAGCCTTCCCAGCGCGCAGTAGCGCCCAATCCAGTAGTCGCGCTGAATCTCGGAGGCACAGATCGAAAAATCAGCTTTGATCATGTGCTGCTCCAGAACTTGATGCATCAGTCTATAACTGGCATTTGCCGCCACCTTTTCGTTTTTGTATTGGACGAGAACGGAGAATAAATAAGGATCATATAAATCGACGACCAGGTACTTTCCGAGCTCGCCCAGCTTCGGCAGCGGCCGCAGAACGTTCGATTGAATGACCAGTATGTCGTGGTCCTGGGCTTCGCGATAAATCCTCGATTTGCCCGCTCCCGCCAGAACGCGCACTCCCTCAGGCGCGGGATCAAGCCGGTCTTTCTCCTCCACCGCCACGGGGGAGGCAATGCTCACCGAAAATCCACTGCTTGCAAGTTGCTTGCCCAGCTCGAGCGCGCGAATAGCCGGTCCAGCCATCTGGCGCGAAATAGGCTCGAGCGTAATCAGCATTACTCTGGTGGGCTTGTTAATCAAGATATCGCCTCAGCGCGCTGTTCGCCTTGCGTGAAGTGAAACTCATGTAGTGCGAAGCAACTATTATATCCGGCTTAGAAACAGACTGAGCCGATTTGCGAGATTATCACGTACAATATTGCCTTTGCCAGGCAGCCAGCAAATCGAAGTAATCCGAGTGTCACCAGCAAAGCTTGTAAGCGTCATCATACCTAACTGGAACGGTAAGAGATTTCTCGCCGGCTGTCTCGATTCGCTGCGCAAGCAAACTTATCAAAACATCGAAGTAATAATCGTCGACAACGGCTCGAAGGATGGCTCGGTTGAGTTCATCAAGGAAAATTATCCTGAAGTCAAACTGATTACATTTCAGACCAACACCGGTTTCAGCCCCGCGGTGAACGCTGGTATCAGGGGCAGTGCCGGCGAGTATCTGGCTCTCGTGAACAATGACACAATCGCCGAACCCAGATGGGTTGAAGAGCTGGTAGCGGCGCTCGAAGAACACCCCGAGATTGGCTCTGCAGGCTGCAAAATGCTTGCCTATGACGATCAGACTTTGTTGGACGGCGTCGGGGACGGTTACCGCCGTGGTGGTTTGCCGGGCAGAATTGGACACAAAGAGAAGGACGTAGGTCACTTCGACAAGCCCCGCTACATTCTCGGCGCTTGCGGCGGCGCCGCTATGTACAGAAGATCTTTGTTTGATGACATCGGCTTGTTCGATGACGACTATTTTGCCTATCTGGAAGACGTAGATCTGGCTCTCCGCGCGCAAAGCGCAGGCTACAAATGTCTCTATATTCCAACGGCGCGCATCTATCACCTGGGATGTGGTACTACTGGCAGTGGCTACTCGCCGATGGTCGTGAAGCTTTCGGCGCAAAACAACATCAACACAATCGTCAAAAATATCCCCATGCCTTTGTTAATCAAATTCTTGCCGCACATATTTTTCTGGCAGGCCTTTTATTTCGCCGTCGTATTGAAGAGCAGCGGGCAAGTGCTGCCCTGGCTCAACGGTGTCGCAAATGCAATCGCGCTTCTGCCCAGGATGTTGCAAAAGCGCGCTGCCATTAATAAGAAGAGAACGGTCTCACTCCGCTACCTTGAAGAGATCATCGTTCAATCCGAGGTCGAATTGGCCGAGGCACGTCAGCGTCTTTACAGTCAAAAACGGCTTGAGAAGAAAGAAAGGGCGGCGGCAGGCAAGTAGCTCGCAACGCCAGGCGCTATTCTTCAACAAGCGCCTGTTTCGCTTCGAACAATGGGAACAGGTCTGACTGTCTATTGAGAATATTTGCCAAATTGGCTCTTACGCGAGCTGCTTTGAGTTTCGGTATGCTGGGTGGTGTAGTCAAGCGGATTTACTTGAGAGAATGCCGCCTCTGGCTGACAGTTTTGTTAAGTCCGGGCATTGATACCTGAATGCCCTTGGACGGGCGGTTTTCGGGCAGGCTGCCACAATTTCTGTAGGAAAGATTATCAGGATGTTATTGACACGAGTTGATCATAATTGTAGAGTCACGACATTCGTTATTGAGAATGATTTGCAGATTGCGAATTGCATTCGGTCATTTTAAACATAGTGGCGTTCTTGCCCACGTTCCTAACAATTTATAAGAGGAGAGAATAAAGATGAAAAAGAGAAGGAATAGCAAAGGTCAATCAATGGTCGAGTACGCACTGGCTATTGGCTGCGTTGCTGCAGTTTGCATGGTTGTTTTGGGCGGACTCGGTCATGCTGCTGCCGATATCACAAATTCCGTGCTCACATCGATTAACGATAAAGACGATCAAGTCACCGATCCGGGCAACATCTTCACCAGCGGTCTCAAGGGCACGCAACCCTGGGTCCTGAAGTAGAGCTTCGAACTTCACTCACCATTAATACTGCTGCCGGGAATGTTCCAAGACTGCTTCTTGAAATTCCCGGTAGTGTCTAGCGGACAAATTTCAGTCTGGGTGCAGGGCAAAGGGAATGCGCAGAGAAAAAAGAACAAAACGAAACCGAAGACTTGGCCAATCGATGGTCGAGTTCGCCATCTCCGTTCCCTTTATTCTGCTCATAATGGTATCCCTGCTCTATTTCGGCAAATACTACTTCCTGGCTCAAATCCTTTTATATACAGCGCAGGAAGGAACGAAAGCGGCATCGTTTACGCCCAATTTGAGCGATCCGACCGTGCGCGATAACTTTCGCGGTTTCACCATATCTGGTGCGCCGACTAATCCAAACTCAATCATTTATATGGCCTTCAGCTCGGCGCATCTTCTCTCGCAAGGCACCACGGGCAACCTGCCCGAGGGCGCCAAAATTGAGATTCTGCCCTGGGATTCAGATGGAACGGTAAACGACATAATTCCACCAGGCACCATCGGTCTGCGGGTCGATTACCCGATGCAGCTCATGGGCAGCCCTTTCAATAGCAACGCCCAGAATCAGCAGATAGTTGGAATCAGCATGAGTAATGGAGCGGCGCCGCCCGTTCAATTCTTGAACTTTATTATTACCCAGAGAGCAGTTGCCGCTCAGCAGCTCTATCAAAACTAAGAGATGCTCGCATCTCTTGCTCAGAGGGATAGGAGACAGGGGGAGAAATGGTTTCCAGCATAGACATCGCACCGCCATTCACGCGCGACAGGATGCAAAAGATCAAGACTGCCCGCAAGGGTGTGAATCCGCTTTTGATTGTAGGCGCTGTTGTCATACTGGCACTGGTCGGCGCCGGCGCTGTCAGAAACGCTCGCGAACAAGCCATCGCTCGCAATTGGACTCAGGTGGTGGCTGTCAGCCGCGATCTGCCGGCCGGAACTCGGATCGGCATCGCCAATCTGAGATTCATCGACGTGCCTCGTCAGTATGTGACACCGGATATGGTGAAGTCCCCTGTCGATGTCGTCGGATGCGTGAGCAAAATATATCTCCCCTCAGGAGAAGTCGTGACGCGCTCCGCCTTCTTTCCTGGTAAGCAGGGTCTGTCATCGAGCCTGAAGCCGGGCGAAAGAGCGATTACCGTTCAGCTCACCGATGATGCGCTTGTCGACCATGCTATTGGAACCGGCGATAGAGTGGATGTGATTTCGCTGGCCGCCGAGGAAGGAAAGAAATATTCCAAAACGATTTGCCAGGATGTGGAAGTCCTGATGGCCGTTCCCAAAGAGCAATTGCTGGCGCGCCAGGGAAACACTTTTCAGAACAACAGAATAACACTGGCTGTAAGCGCCGGCCAGGCTGAGCTCCTCAGCGAAGCGGTCGAGTGCGGTAAGATTCGTTTGGCTTTGCGGAGCCAGGCGACGCATGAGTACATAAAGCTGCCCGGCTGCAACCCTCGTGATCTCCTGCCCGAGAGCGCCCTTGAAAAAACCGTGGTCCCCAGCGGCTCAGGAAACAAAAACGACGCAAGCCTGCTCGGCGATATTCCTCCTCCGGCACTGCCGTCGGTGCCCGACATATTGGCGGCCGCACCAGAGGCGGTGCAAAATGCTGCTCAACCCGCCATTGAAACTATTCAGAAACCGCTGGGTTGGGTAGTGGAGGTTATTTCGGGTAGCAAGAAGGAAGAAGTGAGTGTCCCGTCGAACTAGACATCGGTCGAATAAGGGCTCGGTGATGCCACTGATTGTGGTGTCACTGATTGCTGCCTGCATGGCCGTAGGCATCGCAACCGATTTCATGAGAGACTTCCGAACCGTTCGTGAGCTGCAGTTCGGCGCCGAAACGACTGCTCTTTATGGCATGTCGATGGCAAGCAATCCAGACGGCTCATATTCTCAAATATCTGCTCAAGCCAATATCTCAAATGCCATAGCCGCGGCGAGCGCCAGTAATTGGAATCAAGCGCAATGCGGTCCGATTAATTTGAAGACCTGGAGCCTGCCGGTAAATTTCGATCAAACCGACATCAACTTCGTCAATAATCCCAATCCACTTGATCCTAACGACCTCTGGCTCGAGCTGAGAGCCAGGCGAGACGGCGACTTGACACTGCAGCAGTTCTTTTTGAAAGCCGTGTACGCGGCTACCACTCTGACAGGGCAACCGATGCCGCCCAATGCGGGCAAATCCAGGGTATTCAGATACGCCGAGGTGGTGGGTCAGCCGGCGTCTCGAATCGGAGCAGCGGCACCCTGGTCATCACCCGTTGGAAGCGCCGGTAGTCTGCTGGCTGGATCGGCCGCTTTTCCGCTGGCGATAAGCAATGCCCAGTTCCAACCCTTCGCATCACAGAGCACCGCTGGTCAAACCATAGTCGTCGATCTTGTCACCTCTACCTCTGCTGAATACACAGGCGCCGCTCCCCCCGGTCATGTCAAAGGGGCATTCATAAATACAGCACCGGGATCGAATGGTGTTTATTATGGGGTTGGTACCGGCAATGGTGCCGTCAATCAGCTGCTTGGTCTTTTGAGCTATTTCACAGGTGTCGACCAGCAGCCCAATCGCATGCCTCAAATGGTCGAGCGCGGCAGCCAGCTAAACGCCTTTGACCCTGCCGATCCGAGCTTTGTTGCCAGTCAAACCCAAATCAAAAATACAGTCTTCAGTTTGCCGAAGCGATTCTATATCGTTCCTGTTCTATACCAGGATCCTTCATTCGGTAATGTAAACACGGTTGCCGGTTTCAGCCGCCTGATGCTCAGTCAGGTAAACGTCAATAACAAAGGTCAAGTTACTTCTCTTTCCTTTATCGTGGGTGAGTCGGTGCCCATGCGTAACGCCACCGCCATTGGTGGCTTATCATCGAGCTCCCAGTCGGGGGCGCTCATGCCGCAACCGGCCTTTCCGTTTCTCCCCAGGCAGGTCGATGGCTCCCTCGGATTGACTCAACGACCACAGGGCGTCGCTATGGCGCCGGCAATATCGCCCCGCTCGATCAGCGCATTCAATTAGAGGAACGGATCAGCAAAAATGGTGCTCAAGCGACTATTCCCAGGCAGACACAACGGTCCGATCAAACGGGCGTTGCCTGAGCCGGCCGATCGCCTTCTCGACGAGAATCCAGGCATTCATAAAAAAGTGGCGGCCAAACACGAATCGCTTCCGAATTTCGCCTGTGCCCAAGAAGAATCGCCGCTGTTGCAAGATAATTCAGCCGGACTGGTAAGTCAGATGGTGGCAGTCCTGGGCAGCAAGGGCGGAGTGGGCGCCACTACCTTTGCGATGAATCTGGCGTGCGCCATGTCCCAGAAGGGGCACCGCACCACCCTGGTTGATGCCAATTTCCAGCAACCCGATATTGCCACCAGTCTTGCAATCGAACCTCGCCATACCCTGGTCGATCTATTGGTGCGCGCCGATGAGATCGACAGAAAGCTCTTCGATGCCTGCGGAATTGATCTGGCTGAGGCAGGCGTTCCAATAACAGTGATCAGTCCTCCCCTGGATGGAACGGCAGGAGTGCGACTGAACTTGACCCAACTGTCGGATTGCTTGCATCAAGTGATGCCCTATTCCAGGCAATGGATTATCGATGTGCCTAAACATTTGGACAAGCACCTCGTCACCCTGCTGGACGGCTGCGATCAAATTGTCGTGGTTATGGAGCCGACAATTCCTGGAGTGGCTGCATGCCGCCGCTGGTTGAATACATTATCCCAGCTCGGCTACAACAGCGAAAAAATCACCTGCGTGCTCAATCGAGTCGGTTCGCAATTCCTCAGCGTTGAGAAAGAGGCGATTGCATGTTTTCGCGAACAGCAAGTTTTTAAACTGCCCAACGCCTTCGGAATTTCCTGGGAATGTGTGACCAAAGGCAAACCGGCTGTCTGCCTGCATCCAAAGCATGCTTATTCGCGTGCGGTTCGCGCCGTTGCCGATCATCTCCTGGCAAAGGCGCAGCCGTCGGCTGATAGTTCAAATTCAGAGAAGCGAGTAGAGCGGGAGGAAATAGCATGAAAAACCTGCGTGAATTGCTTTTTCAAGAACCTGCCCATGCTCCTGATGATGTGCCTCTGAAGGCTGGTGCATCGAGCCGTGCCGCCAGATCGAGCAAAAGCGCTTCATTTCTTGTGCAGAACGAGAAATCGTCTCGTCACGATGAGAAGCATGATGATCTCAAAAATTCACCTTCCACCAATCGCCAGGCAGCAAGCGGACGGGCAATGGATCTTGAGGAGGGACCAGGTACCGTCTCGGCGGATCATGACCCGGGCCGGCCTGCGAAGAGCACGTTAAGTCAAGCTCGGGAATCTGCTGGAACCGCATATGGTGCAGTGAATCGATCGGCAACTGGTGGCGGCGCCAATGCCTCGCAGCCGGCAGCAACCAGCAGTGGTGCGCAGCGGGCTGCGCGAATGCCCGCGGCGAAGGTCGGTGCAATGTCCTTGTCGACCACGCTCTTCACTCGCGATGGCGATG
>JAJPJO010000101.1 GCA_021324135.1 Pseudomonadota bacterium | reverse complement strand
CGGCTCGAACATTGAGGAAACTCAGGTGCTTGAGCTTCGCTGCATTTTCAAGCAGGCGATCGTCCAGCCGGGGCGACTCAAGCTTGAGCGTTTCTACAGGCTCCTCGATAAGAAACTTGACACCATCGCCGGTGACGAGATTCGACTCATCGGAAATCACTTCCTGAAGATGCCTGCCTTTAAGCTCGGCGAAGCTTTCATCGCTAGCGTTTGGAGTGCCTAAAACACCGTTGCCATTACCCCTGGTGCTCCAGTTTACCGTCGTCGACTCAGCCAATTTTGCGAAGTCCAGATCTGCTTTGGTCGTCGTCGCCACCGGCTTAGGGGCATCGGCGCGAAAGATAGTCAGTACAGAAACGCCGACTACCCCACACAGAAGCAGGACAACAGCCGTTATTAGAGCCGTTTTTCCCTTTGCCTGCTCGCCTTGTGGCTGAGTCAACGAGAGGGTGGCGCTGCCCGTGCGAGCCAGAAGGCTGCGCACCGATTCCATAGCCTTATCTTCGTTTGCCCCGGATGGTTTGGCTTGCTGAGCGGCTGCCGGCAACGGAGCCAGTAATTCGCCGAACTTCGTATCGAAAGCGAGCAGCGCTTGCTGCAACTCGTCGGCAGACTGGTAGCGATCGGCAGGCGATTTTGCCAGGCACTTCCTCACCAGGCTGTTGAGCTCGCGCCACTGCTCAGGCGATGCGATGCTCGCCGGCAGATCGGGAATCTCGCCGCTCATGTGAAGCGCGCCCATGCGCACGGCATTGTCGGCTTGATATGGCGGCACGCCGGCAAGCATCTCGAAGAGAACACAACCGAATGAATAAATGTCGCTGCGCCGATCGATCTTCTGGCAGCGAATTTGCTCGGGACTCATATACTGGGGCGTGCCAAGCACAGTCCCCGTCTTCGTCTTAAACTGCACCCCGGAGGTTAATTCATCGGTGGAAACACCGATGTTTTTTATCTTCTCATCATCCTCTGAGAGATCCGGCGCCTCCAGTTTCACCAGGCCAAAATCCACCAGATGAGCGGCGAAGCCTTCGCCTTCCTTGACCAGAATGATGTTGGAGGGCTTTATGTCTCTATGGACGATTCCATGCCGGTGGGCATAAATCAAGACTGCACAAATTTGCAGGCCGAAGTCGAGAAACTCATCGATTGTCAGCCCTTTTCGAGCAGAGATAATCATGGAGAGCGGCGTGCCCTCGATGTATTCCATCACCATATATGGTGCGCCATCGCTGGTGATGGCAAAGTCGTAAACCAGCGGCACGGCATCGTGGTGCAAATCGCGAAGCGCTCTGGCTTCGCGCTGAAAGCGCACGTGCTGCACGTTGGCTTGATCGATCTCGGCTTCCAGAACCTTTATAGCCACGATCTTTTGAAGGATAGGATCGAATGCCTTGTAGACGATCCCCGTGCCGCCCTCGCCGAGGATCGAAATGATCTCGTAACGATCGACCTTATCTGGAGTAACTGCGCTGTCTGCCATCCAAACTCAGGGACCTGAATGCCTCCAATGCTTCGATGAGCTCACGATTCTTCTCAAAGTCTTTGCCGGCATTAACCTAACAATATGATAATGCATGCCTACATGGTTTGCGACAGGGCGAACAACTGCTCGGCGTAGCGGCGAATCACTTCCGGCAGTGCCACTTTGGAGCGCCATTGCTCGGGCAGCTCGCGCTCTCCATAATATGCACCGGCAAGCTGACCATAAACTGCACCGGTAGTGTCGGCATCATCGCCCAGATTAACGGCGAGCAAACAACCATCCTTGAATGAATCGGTTTTGTGAAAGGCCCAGAGCGCCGCCTCGAGCGTGTGCACGACATATCCGGATCCTTGAATCTCCGGCGGGTCCTTTGCTTTGTACGAGCCCAGCGCGATTGCTTCAATTTCAGGAGAAAGCGGTCTGTGCAGCCAGTATTCTTTTGAAGGGGTAAATTTTCCATCGAGCAACTCGACTTTGCTTTTCTCCTGCAAGCATCCGACAATCAAGGCGGACATATAACGGCAGGCATCGATGCAGAGCTTGTGGGCATGCGTGGTTCGCGAGCTTTCACCGGCCATGTCCAGAGCCATGGCCGGATCGCTTGCAAATGCCAGGGCGATTGGCGCAAGACGCATGAGCGAGCCGTTGCCGGCACTCGATTCTTCACTCAAGCCGCAAAATGGTTGCCTGGTGGACTCGAAAGACAAAAGCGCCTTTCTCGTCGTCGTGCCGACATCGAAGCACCAGCCTTGACTGCTCAGGTGCCCTTTGTGATACCACTTGAGATACCGCTCCATCTGGTCGACGGCATTGAATCCTCTTGATTCGATCAGACTCTCGGCCAGACAAAGAGCCATTGATGTGTCATCGGTCCAATCGCCGGGCTTGAGGTGAAATGGTCCGCCTCCGAGCATGTCAGCGATTGGCTCAAATGATCCAGGTTCCTGAAATTCGAGACTGGCTCCCAATGCGTCTCCAATGGCAAGACCAAACAGAGAGCCGCGATATCTCTCAATTAGCTCCAAATGCCGAAGACCTCCATTGATTGAAAAAAGAACACCAGCGCCGAGATCAACTCTTGTTGCCAAGTCGGGCGAGCAGCTTCGGGGTAACCAGCCAGCGCAGGACGCCCGGCATTGTCGGCGGCAAGTCGGCGACTTCCACGCAGGCGACGGCCGCTTTTTCGAAAGGCAGGCTGAATTCAAATCCGGCGCAGACAATTTCCTTGATCAGTTCACCCACATCCGGCTCGTGCCCGACCAGAAAAATCTCATCCTTGTCAGCATATTTCTTGAGGAATTTAAAAACGTTGGCAGCCGTAACCCCGGGCGAGAGCGAATCACTTGTAACCAGCTCTCCGCCCAGCTCTTGAAGCAACACCTCTGCCGTTTGTTTGGCCCGCACCAGGGGACTGGAAACGATGACGTCGGGTTTGAGATCGAAGCGCTTCAAAGATTGTGCCACCATCTTCAACTCTTGCACGCCTTCTTCTGTAAGCGGGCGTTGCGCGTCGGAGGATATGCCTCTTACCAGTCCCTCCACAGCAATTCCATGCCTGACAAGATATAGTTTCATGCGACCTCTTCAAGAGCTATTTCTTTCTTTATGCAATTGTGCCACCTGAGGTAATATTGAATCAATGAGTGACAAGCCTCGACTCTTAGGACTTGACATTGGCGATCGGCGCATCGGCATCGCTCTTTCGGATCCACTCTGTATGACGGCTGCCGGCCTGGAAACGATCGAAAGAAAGAACAGCAAAATCGACGTCGAGCGAGTCAGACAAATTGCCGAGCGACACGGCGCCGTGCAAATTATAGTCGGTCTGCCGCTGAACATGGACGGAAGCCCCGGCGAGCAAGCCGATAAAGTTCGCTCATTTGCCAGTAAGTTGGCACGCGCCACCGGTCTGCCGATTGTCTATGAGGACGAGCGCCTCTCAACCGTTTCAGCCATAAGATTATTGACCGTGCAGGGTGTGAGCACGGGCAAAAACAAAGACATCGTCGATATGCAGGCCGCCGCCATCATTCTGCAAAAGTTTCTCGATCGCAAAGAGCCGCCGCCATCTGCCTGATCGGTAAAATTGAGCCCGATAAGGGCTTGAGGGCTTTCGAGCGCATGCAGCTCAGCGCCGCGGCAACATGATCGAGAACGTCGTGCCTTCGCCCTCGGTGCTCGTAACTGTTATTTCACCGCGATGCGCGTCGATAATCTGCTTGCATAAATACAGGCCCAACCCGGTTCCCACCGCCTGACCCTTACCGCGATCGCTGCGCCAGAAGCGGTCGAAGACCTTGTCCAGCTCATCATGGGCGATACCAATACCGGTGTCTTTAACACAGAGAGTAATTTGATTGGGCGTCTCTTCTCCCCAGACTTTGATTGTGCCACCAGATGTGGTGAATTTAATGGCGTTGTCCATGAGGTTGAGAATCACTCTGCGGATGGCGAGAGCATCCACCTGCACTTCCCCCTGGGAAGGGGCCAGGTTGACATGCAGCGCTATGTTTCTCTGCTCGGCCAGGGCCATCAACTCGCGAGCGCATTCACCGGCCAGATCGAAAAGCGAGACCAATTCGAAGGCCAGATCCGGCTTGCGGAAATCATAGCGATAGACCTCAATCAAATTCTGCACCATGCGCAGAAGCCCCTGATTGCTGCGCTTCAGCATTTGAAGCACTTCCGATTGACTGTCGTCGATGTCGCCGAGGGTGCCGTTGATAATCAACTCGAGCGCTCTATCGGCGCCGATCAAAGGCGTCTTCAGATCGTGCACGAGCGTGGCGATGAAATCTTCGCGTTGTTTATCGACGCTGACCCGATCATCCACTGCCATCGTGCTGATGCAAATGCCGGTCACCTCATTATGTTTGTCCTTGAGCGGCCAGGCTGCTAAATCGACCCAGATGGTTTTCGGTTCCGGCTTGTCTTTCATCTCGATCTTTTGACCGCTGATTTGCACGTTCTCATTGCGCGTCAAAACACGCTCGAAGAGATCCGGAGGAACGTTGGGAACGACGTCGTGAAGATGCTTGCCGACGAGGTCCTCCGGTTCGATTCCCAGTTGATCGGCAACCGCACGACTGACTTTGGTGATGATCAGGTTGAGATCCAATTTCCACACACCGATAGGTGCGTTCTCCATCGTCGTGCTTTGCTCGCGCTCATCGGCCACATCTTGCGTGTAAGCGGCGTGCATGCCGGATTCACGCAGCCGGTTGAAACTGCCGACCAGACCGGCTGGAGCCCCGGTCGGGGACGAGGCTACGGCAGGCACTGCCGATGGCGTGTGCTCTCTCCAGGCAGCAAATTGACCTGATGCAGTCATGGCTTTCAGAACCGACGCCGTGTCGATCTTGTGCTGTGTGGTTCCCGACTCGCTTATGTCCGTGCATGATCCGATGAAGCCAAGAAAGGCGCCATCACTGGCGATCAGCGGCGTGCCCGAGTCGAGCAGGCGGCGATACTTTTTGTCGTTGCGCCGCATGCGATACTCGACATGGAATGGGCTGCGCTCCGACACGGCTCTTTCATAAACTGCTTGAAAACGAGCCCGATCCTGGGGATGGATGCCGACCAGCCAGCCGTCGAATTTAAGAGCCTCTTCGTTGGTGCCGGTGAATTCCAGCCAGCGGCGATTGAAAAAGTTGCGCGTTCCGTCAACGCCGGCCATCCAGACCATCTGCTGTGCCGTGTTCGCCAGATGTTGCACGCGCTCGCTGAGATCGACGAGCATGCGATCTTTCTCGAAGGTGTCGGTCAGGTCTCTGAAGTTTGCCATCACACCGATGATCACACCCGATCGGTTGCGCAGCGGCGAGTAGTAAGGCTGATAAAATCTTCGCTCCCCGCGGCTCAAATAGCTCTTCTTCTCACCTGCAAATGAACGCCCGGCAACGGCAAAAGAAATTTCGCGCTCCAGTCCTTCAAAGGGCAGTTCCTCATTGGCCACCTTGCCGATCACGTCCTGGCGTTTCTTGCCGAACATGCGCTCCATAGCGTGATTCCAGAGAATGATCCGGTTTTGCAAATCGAGAGCCACGATGCCATCGAAGCTGTGAGTGAGCACGAAGTCGCTGATTTGAGAAATGATTTGCACTGATGTAACCGAGCGCTCGGCAACTCGCCCGATCGTGCGCATCAGTGTGCCCTCTTCGAGCTCATCCATGAAGACAACGTCGCTGGCACCGAAGCGAATCAGCCGGCGAGCCGTTTCTTCGTCGTTTTCTTGCGAGAGATAAACAATCGAGCTTCGCGGCGCTGTCGAGCGAATCCTGCCGATCGCTTGACCGGGATTTTCATTGACAAGATCGTCGACCAGAATAACGATATCGACATCATCGCTTCGCAATGAGGCGAGACAATCACGCGGTGTCTCGGCATGCTCGATGTCACCGGAAAGACTTTCCAGGCAACTCTTCAACTTCTGAAAGAGATCAGTGTCGCCGCCGGCGACCAACATTTTCATCGCGCCTTCGCTCCATGAGCTGAGCTCGCCCCCTTCGATCTTATACACGTTAGAAGCTAAACTAAATCTTCTCATTAAGGAGTACGACATGATTCTCTTGAGAGATTGAGACATGGGTTATAATGCCGACTTAGGATTGTCAGGATTGAAATTTCCAGCTATATGAGCCCACTTTACGTCGCCGTTCTGGTACTTACCGCCTTCTTAGCAGTCGGGATCATCATAATGGTCTTGCTGCACACGCCTAAGGGCGAAGGCATGGGCGGCATCGGCGGCTCGGCCACATTATTCACCGGCAAACGCGGCGCCGAGGCTGGACTTGACCGAGTCACATGGATTACAGCCGGACTTTTCATCATCTGCTGCACGCTCCTCGGCTTTGGATTCGTGCGCTGATTGTCATGCCTTTCCAACTACCCACGCACGAAGAAAAGCACGACTACGTTCTTGAACAGTTCGAGCGCATCGCCAGGCACTACGATATCACCAATGATGCGATCAGCATTTTTATGCATCGTGGCTGGAAAGCACTGGCGGTCGATCGCTTGCTCAGCAAGC
This sequence comes from Pseudomonadota bacterium, assembly GCA_021324135.1. Taxonomy (GTDB): domain Bacteria; phylum Cyanobacteriota; class Vampirovibrionia; order Obscuribacterales; family Obscuribacteraceae; genus JAJPJO01. Next base: position 15,061 of record JAJPJO010000101.1, on the reverse strand, counting down.
CCGGCTCGGCAAGCCGATCCGATCCGGAGGTTGCAGCCCAGAGGCTATCAGGCAAATACCTCGATGTGTGTTGCGGCACAGGCGATCTGGCTTTGCGAATTGCCTCGCGCCTGCGCTCTGATGGCGAGGTAGTCGGCATCGACTTCTCGAAGAACATGCTCGATATCGCCAGAGCGCGATACGATCGCCAACATCAGCAAAAGAAAATCGCTTGCCGGGTTACCTGGCAGCAGGCAGACGCCCAGAATCTGCCATTTGGCGATGGCACTTTCGATGGCGCGATCATCAGTTTTGGTTTGCGCAACCTCACCAATCTCGAGCGCGGACTTCGCGAAATGAGACGCGTAGTCAGGTCCGGCGGCACGGTCGTCAATCTCGATCTCGGCAAGCCGGAAGGCGTTGTCTTTCCTCTTCTGTTCGATCTTTTCTTCAGCCATGCCGTTCCGCTCATCGGTCAAGTCTTGCAAAACGATCGCCAGGCCTACACTTACCTTCCCGAGTCCGGACGAACATACCCAGCCCCGGCGGGGATCAGCGAATTGTTCGAGCGCGCCGGGTTGAAAGAAGTGCGGCATACTCCGCTCTCCTGTGGCAGCGTCGCCCTTCACACCGGCATCGTGCCATAGACTCGGCCAGGCTTATGTCAAAATCGCTCATGGTTCTGGTTGGTGATGTATCGGCGGATCGGCATATTGTCGAGGTTTTGCGCCGCATCAAAGCGGAAGCGCCCGATTTGAAAATCTGGGGAATCGGCGGCGAATGCATGGCCAATGAAGGCGTCGAGCTGATGTATAACCTGAAAGATTTTGAGGTTTTCGGCCTGGTCGAGGTGATCAAATTTCTTCCCATCCTGCAAAGAATTCGTGCCGATGTCGTCAAAGCAATCGTGGAGAGGCGCCCCGACCTGGTGCTCATGGTCGATTACGGCGCCTTCAATTTGCGCGTCGCTCGCTCGGTGCGCAGACTGAACCCCGAGCAGAAGTTTCTCTACTTCATCGGGCCGCAGGTCTGGGCTTCAAGACCATGGCGGCTTAAAACCATCCAGGACAACATCGACAAAATGCTGGTCATTTTTCCTTTTGAGGAGCTGCTCTATCAGGAACGAGACATCAAGGCACGTTTCATCGGACATCCCATTACAAAGCAGATCCCGCAAGATGCAGACTTGATGGATCGAGAAACGTTTGCCGCCTCCATGGGCATGAACCCTGAGGCGCCGATCATCGCTGTCTTGCCGGGCTCCCGCAAACAGGAGATCCGCTACCACATGCCGGTAATATTAAAAGCGATAAAGGAACTGGTCAGGCAAAGACCGGCGCTGCAATTCGTCATATCAAGAGCCGACTCACGGGTGAGCAAACTTATAGATGAATCTTGTTTAAAATACAACGTGCAAGATCTGCTTGAGAGAAATCTCTTCTTCAGGGACGGTAAATCAAATTATGACTTGTATAAGAACGCCGACATAGTCTGGGCAAAGTCAGGCACGACCTCGCTCGAGGTAACCATGTTCGGCAAGCCGATGATCATTTTTTATCGCGGGCACTGGCTCAGCTATCTCATCGTAACCCTCTATATGACGGTCAAATATGCCGGTTGGCCCAATCTTCTGGCCGGCCGTGCAGTAGTTCCTGAACTTTTACAACTGGAATGCCGACCGGGTGAGTTCGTAAGATATACCGGTGATTTGCTCGATGTCCCCGGACTGAGACGAGAAATCACCAGGGAGCTATTGAGTCTTCGCGACAGGCTCGGAGAGGGAGATTACGTCTCCAACTGTGCAGGTGAAACGCTTGCGGCTCTAGGATACAGCTCGGCGGGGACACTAATCGGGAAACCATTGTAGTGAAGAAAATCATCTCAGCAAAACATGCAGAGCTATACGTGAGGCTGTTGGCTTACCTGAAGCCTTACGCCGTGCCTTTCATCGTCGGCATGGTGGCGGCCATTCCCTCCGGCTCCATGGACGGTATCATCGCCTACCTGGCCGGACAGGGTCTGCAACAGATCATCGTCGAGGGTCGTCATTCACTGGTTTATCTCGTGCCAATCGGCGTTCTGGTTGTCGCTTTTCTGCAGGGCTTGTTCCGCTTTCTCGAGTCGTTCTGCATCAGGTTTGTCGGCGCATCGGCGATCAGGGATTTGCGCAACGAAATTTTCGAGCATCTGGAAAGGCAACCGCTTCTCTATTTCTTCCGGCAATCATCCGGTGTTCTGATCGGCAGAATGTTCAACGATGTGAACATCATCGAGAACGCCATAGCGCAAACTTTTCAAACAATGATCAGCCGCATGGTGACGTTAATTTCACTGTCTCTGGTGCTGGTTTTCCAGAGCTTCTGGCTGAGCGTCATCGCCTTGTCGATTTTGTCATTAATCGTCCTGCCGGTTTCCATTCTCGGTCGCAAGATCAGGAAGTCCTCGCGCAGCGGGCAGGAAGCCATCGGCGATCTCGTCTCGGTTTTGTCCGAGTCCATTCAAGGTGCCAAGATCGTTCAATCATTCAATTTGCAGGACCATCAGACAAGCAGGTTCAATAAAACGAACGAGGAATTTCTGAGCAATCAAGTGAAAGCCATTCGAGCCGAAGCGATGATGTCGCCAATACTGGCTATGATAGGGGCCACCGGCATCGCGGCGGTCATCTGGGTGGCCGGTTACCAGGTCCTGCACAATCATATGACGCTCGGTGCACTGACATCCTTTATCATTGCTCTCTTGCTTTTGTATTCGCCGGTGAAGAACATGGGCAGAATAAACGGTGTGCTGCAGCCGGCATTAGCGGCAGCAGAACGAGTTTTCGAAGTGCTCGATCTCGAGCCGGACTTGAAGGAGTCACCAAATGCGGTGGCACTCCGGCCCGGATCGCATGAAATCGAGTTCAAGCACGTCTATTACAAATATCCTGCCAGTGCCAATTTCGTCTTAAAAGACATCAACTTCACGATTGATGCCGGCAAGATGGTTGCCCTGGTGGGCTTGTCCGGCTCAGGCAAATCGACTCTGGCTAATCTTGTGCCGCGTTTCTTCGATCCGATAAACGGCTCGGTGATTATCGATGGAAAATCGGTAGCCGACTATACGTTTCGCTCGCTTCGAGCCGAAATCGCCCTGGTCACGCAAGACAACTTTCTCTTCAATGGCACGATTGCAGAGAATATTCGTCTGGGCAAAATCGGCGCCAGCCAGGACGACATTATAGAAGCGGCTAAAGCCGCTTACTGCCATGATTTCGTTCAGGACCTGCCCCAGGGATACAATACGGAAATAGGCGAGCGCGGTGTTCGTCTATCGGGTGGACAGCAGCAGCGCGTCGCTATTGCCCGAGCCATTCTGAAGGACGCACCAATTTTGATTCTCGATGAAGCGACCAGTTCGCTCGACAATGAGTCCGAGGCGATGGTGCAGAAAGCGCTCAATAATCTGATGAAAGGCAGAACGGTGATCGTCATTGCCCACAGGCTTTCCACGGTGCGCCATGCCGATGAGATTCTGGTGCTGGACGACGGTTGCATTGTCGAGTCCGGCAATCACGACGAGCTTTTAGCCAGAGGCGAAACCTATGCGCGCCTTCTGCAAGCTCAGTTCGAGCGCCCGGCCCTCTCGGCCACATAAGAACCAGCTTGATCAGTCCTGCTTCTTGAACTCCTGGAACTGAACCCGGGAGATATTGCGCTTCACTGCCTCGAGCATCGCCTTTTGAGTGTTGTTGACGAGATCGACCAGCTCGGTCGCATCCTGAGGCACCGAGGCGATGCCGAAGTGAATGATCGGTCTGTATTGCACCAGAGATGGTGCCAGCTTGGGCAGATCAACCGTGATCCGATCGGCAAGGTGGCATGCTTGTTTGCTGGCCACGTTCGGAAGAATGATGCCGAACCCCTGCTCGCCAACGTGCCCGAGCAAGTCCACTTCTCTTTTCGTCTTATTGATCGCATCGGTAATCAGCGCCAGGGATGAAATCGGAATGGATGTCATATCACCCTTCTCGAGCCGCACGCAAAACAAAATCAAGGTTAGAACCGATCCGAATCGAAATGCTCGGGCGAACTCGCGGTCGAGCATGTATTGGAAGGCGTCGAATGACAAGATGTCCGTTTCCTTGCGATTGAGAAGCTTCTGAATCGAGTCGGCGGCGTGCGGGTTGAGAACGAAGGTATCTTGCGGAACGCCGAGCATAAACGTCTCGCCGGATGACGAGTCTCGATCTTCTTCGGCAACCGCCTCGGAGGCGGATGCACTCGCTTGTTTGGCGGCGGATGCAGCCTCAGCAGCGATGGATGCAGCTACGGCATCCGCATCAGCCGCACCAGGGCTGATACCAGCAGATGCGACGATGGAAGAAATCTCGGTGGCACCAGCACTGGTGCGAGTTACCGGTGGCGTTTCTCCCGTCATGGTCGGGAACATGGGAGCAATTGCCGCTTGAGACGCGGCAGCCGGCTCGGGCGCGGCAGACGGTGCCACTGCTTGTTGTGCGCCGCTGGAGGCTTGCGGACTTGGAGCGGCATTATCCCAGGCACTCATCATTGCCGAGGCCGAGGGCACTGCGATAGGCGGCACCGTGCCTGAGGCCGTAGTGCTTGGCGGCGGGCTTGGTGAGGCGGCCATCCACAAATCTTGTTTGACCGGACCGCCCCATGCATCCGTTGAGGATGGTGAGGCAGGCGGAGCGGGTGTGGGCGGCGCCTGGGGCGCACCAGGTGAGGGCGGCTGCGGGGACGGATTTGTCCATGGATCGGCCGGCGATGAAGGTTGCGATCGAGCAGCACCTGCGGCTCCAGCGCCTGCGGGCGGTGTCGCCATCTCGCCGGTTGGTCGCGGGCCGTTTCCATAATCCGTCAGCCACATTGAATCCATCGGGAAGTCGCGCGTGCTTGTCGGCTTCACAGAGGGCTTCTCGGCGGTAGCGACCAGGAGACCATCAGGAGTAAGAAGCAACCCCAGTTTGAGCATATTGACCACGAACGACATCCAGCGCGCTTCACTGAGATTCATCTTCTCGGCAGCTTCCTTCAAATTCAGCGTGCCGTAAATGTTTCCATAAAATTCTTTCTGCGCCGTCAGCCCCAGAGGAGCACCCTCGAGCAAGCGTTTCTCGACCTCCTCACTGGACAGGCGCCCCGGGGCGCGCTGCAAAATCGACATGCCGTTGATTCCGTAGTTTTGCAAGAAATTCATGTTCTGAACGTAAGCTTCGCCATTCTTGATTATTTGATGGACGCTTTCCTCAACAGTAGGGGCTTCGGGCTGAACGCCTTCTTGAAATGAAATCTTGCCATCCGCCCAGGTGAACAACTCGAGAATTGCATCCGTGCCTTTGTGCAAGGGCGAGCGTGCATTTATCGGTCTGCCCAGGCCAAACTCAATCATGACGGAATACATCGCCGCTCCAATCTGCAGCCTGCCGGTCGCCTCATAGTGCTCCGCCGCTTGCAAAAGCCAGGGAATCGGCTTTTCCTTCAAACTGCCGCTGAATATCTGCGATATTTGCGGGGTCGTTTCTTGAGTTTGGCCGGGTCGAGTCAATCCGCCAGTGCGCCTGAATTTTTGACTGAGCGATTCGCGTTGGTCATCGTTTGTCATTATTTGATCTGTTTCTCAAAGTTTACATCCAGAAGTATCTTACCCGGATACGAGCCCTATCCTACCGAACCAGCCGAGCAATTGTCCGGCAAGCTATCCTGCAACTCCGGCGCTGGAAGCACTTGAATACTTACATTCTGGATACTGCGCCGAGCTTCGGCTCAGACGGGTAAGACGCCGTGTTTCTTTTTCAGACCCTGAACCGTTTTGCTTTCATAAGCCGCATAGCGGCCAATCAATTCAGTCCTTAAATTTGCCGGTGTAACCAGCTCGTCTACGACCAGTTCGGCGGCAAGCTTGTAGATGTCCACGTCTTCTCTGTACTCGTTGCGAAGTTGCTCGACGTAGGCGTTGCGTTCCTTCGGGTCAGAAATCTCCATAATCTTGTTGTAGTAGACGGCATTAACCGCCGCCTCCGGTCCCATGACGGCAATCCAGGCGGTGGGCAATGCCAGGCAAGCATCAGGCTCGAACGCCGGACCGCACATTGCATAAAGACCGGCACCATAAGCCTTTCTGATCACAACCGAGATCTTCGGAACATCAGCAGCCGAGACAGCCGAAATCATTTTGGCGCCGGCTCGAATGATGCCGTCGCGTTCGACCTTGGTGCCGATCATAAAGCCGGGAACGTCGGCGAGAAATAGAAGTGGAATGTTGAATGCGTTGCACAACCACATGAAGCGCGTTCCCTTATCGGCGGAATCGACGAACAAGACACCGCCCTTGACTTTTGGTTGATTGGCGAGAATGCCGACGGCGCGACCGCCGATGCGAGCGAACCCGGTGATCAGCTCAGGTGCGAAAAGTTTTTTGATCTCGAAAAACGAGTCCTTATCAACCAGGCGATTGATCACCTCGAACATGTCAAAAGGAATATTTTCCTTTTCCGGGATGACATCATCGAGCGTTTTTTCATAAGCCTGAGGCGCCACTGATGGCAGAACGCCCACCTTATCATCGCAATTGCTCGGCATGAAGCTGAGATATTTTTTGCAGAGCGCGATTGCTTCTTCCTCTGTCGATACAAGCACGTCGCCGCAGCCGCTCACGCTGCAGTGCATGCGGGCGCCGCCCATTTCCTCGAGCGTCACTTTCTCGCCAATCACCATCTCGGCCATGCGCGGCGATCCAAGATACATAGAGGCGTTGCCGTCGTGCATGATGACGATATCGCAGAAGGCGGGGATATAGGCACCACCGGCAGCAGAAGGACCGAAGAGAAGGCAGATCTGCGGAATGTAGCCGGAGAGCCGCACCTGATTGTGGAAAATTTTGCCCGCGCCGCGACGGCCCGGGAACATCTCCACCTGATCGGTAATCCGCGCACCGGCCGAGTCGACCAGGTAGATCAGAGGCACACGTAATCGCTCAGCCGTTTCTTGAATGCGAATAATCTTCTCGACCGTGCGCCAGCCCCATGAGCCGGCTTTTACCGTCGAGTCATTGGCCATGAAGCAGACGGTTCGATTGTGGATTTTTCCTATGCCTGTCACGACGCCGTCGGCTGGGAGGCTCTGGTCGAGCGCGTTTGCAAAGGCACCGTCCTCGACATCGAATCCTTCATCGAGCAAAAGCTTGAGCCGATCGCGAGCGAAGAGCTTCCGGTCTTCCTTCAGCTTCTCATGATACTTTGGAGCGCCGCCGCGCCTGATTCGCTTGTGCTCTTGCTCGAGCTTGTCGCTTTTTTTCATTTGAGCCGGCTTTTCTTCTTTCAACGTCACTTCCATATCCATCCCCTGGGCATCCGCGCTGGCCAATCTTTGCTTCAGCTTCAAGCCTGAGCATTGAAGCAAGCACCCGAGGTCGCGCGTGCTATGAGCTTACGTCTGAAAAATTGTACTAGATCCGGCCTTCATCGTTTCCACTCCCTGCAGATCAGCTAGAATGCGGGCTGAGGCAAGGCGATCAAAGTTGGCTTTATGGCTGAAGTCTTCAGACAGATTTAATAGATATAATTATTGCCTCATCAAGTTAGGCTTTAGCGACGACAAAACGATCTTCCCGGCAGGAGTGCACGTGAGCAGCAAAACATCACGACGACATTTTCTAAAGCAGACCGCTCTTGCATTCACCGGATTGGCTACTGCAGCGGCTTTCGATGCCGATTCGCTTTTGTCGGCCTGCGGCAAGAGCGGCTTCAAAATCAGCGAGTGGACCGGTGATGATTACACCGTCGGTCACAAACTGAGAGACGGCAAGCTTCCGAAATTCCCCGAGTCGACCGAAAGGAAAGTCGATTTTGTCATCGTCGGTGGTGGCATTGCCGGTTTGTCATCGGCTTACCAACTTCGCTCGCACGACATACTGCTGCTCGAACAGTACGATGAATTCGGCGGTCACTCTCGCGGCGGCACTTACAACGGCATCGATTATTCCTACGGCGCCGCTTATATAGCGATTGATGAAGGAGCGGTCGGCGAGATGCTGGACTCGCTCAAACTCGATCCGATCAAGCTGGCGACCAGTAAGAACGCCTGGTTCGCAAACGGTCAATGGTTACAGGGCGTAAACGGCAACGATCGTGACATCGTTTATAAAGAGCTGAAGCGACTGAACGAAGAGAATAAGTCATTTTGGGGCACCTGGGATGGTGTTTATTCAAAACGGCTGATCGACTCGCAAAAGCTGATGCAAATGGATGCACAACCGCTGGTCGACTCGCTGAAGGGATACGATCCGGCCTTTCTCGGACTGATGGACAGCGTCCTCAAATCCGGAATAAACGGCGGCATAAATTCGCTCTCCGCCCTGGCTGGGCTCTCCACCCTGGAGGACGTCTTCGCGCCCACATATCTCTTGCCCGGCGGCAATCCCACGGTGACGCGCGCACTGGCCAGGCAAATAAAGGAAGAGAACAGCAAGGCTCTTGTGTCGGGCGCCTTCGTCTGGTCCATTCAACTCAAGGACAACGGCGCTCGAGTGATCTACGGTCTTCGCGACGGCTCCATGCATGCCGTCGAATGCCGCCATGTCATTATAGCAATACCACATATGGTGGCATCTCGAGTGATGAAGGGATTAAACGACAAAGCCCGAGCAACTCTCTTTCGATTCCGATACGGCTCTTATCTGGTCGCCAATGTGCTCTTGAGGAAGCGAGTTTTTGAAGGAGCCTACGATAATTTTCTATCATCGCCGTTCCAAATCGCCGACATCACTGTGGCTGAGACACCATATATGATGACGGGAAAATACAAAGAGGAGATGGGCTCCGTGCTCACGGTCTATATTCCTTACGATGCAGGTTCGCCTGGGCGAACCTTGTTGTTCCAGGGCGATCGGCAAAAGTTCAGCGCCTCGATTCTGGCCGAGTTGGAAAAGATCGTACCCGGGATCACGGGCAGCATAGAGGAAATCGTTCTGACGCGCTGGGGTCACAGCATGGCGGTGGCTCGGCCTAATTACTGCAAGTACATCGCTGAGTTGCATGGTTTTGAAAACGATTCATTCACTTTCGCTCACTCAAGCGCCCATGGTTTGCCGGGTATCGAAGCCGCTGCCGCAGGTGCTAAATCGGCAGTAGAACGTGCCCTGAAAACAAAGTCGACAGCCAAGATACCTCGGCTGCATTCAATTGCGGGAACTCAAAGTCGATGGAGCGCGATTTAGCATGGTTGTGAATTGTCCCAGATTTCTTTGTCGGCATCATTCGCCCATAGTCCTGGCGGCACTGGCTCTGCTCCATCTTTCAAACTTGGCGGCTGATGCCGCTCCCGATGCCTCTAAGGCGCGGCGTGCTTCAGCCTCGCCGATTTATTCTCTGAGCAACAAACAGCAAGCAATCGGCGCCCTGGGCGCATATGGAATACCTGCCTATGCGATGATTGGCCGCCAGCGATGCCGGGGAACGTATCTGAGCCTCGTGCGCAACGGCACGGCTGCGTACACGACGGGATTAAGAAGCGAAGATGTTCTGCTGAGCATAAATGACCGAGTGACCGAATCGCCGTCTGTGACCGACAAGATAATTGCTGAATTCAGCAGCCAACCTGTGCGCGTGAAGTATGCCCGCAAAGTGGGCAATGTCTTATCGCTGAGGGAAACCTCAGCGACCTGGAACATCGCAAGTCAGACGGAAACGACGCCACCCTCAGGTGAAACAATGAGTACTTACGGCTCGACGGTATCCAAACCCAAATCGTTCAGTCGCGGCGAACTCGAGAATTACATGATTCAGCTGATCAACAACGATCGCACCGCCGATGGTGCAGGCACCGTGCACCGCAGCTCCACCCTCGAGAAAATGGCGCAAGCCTATGCTGATGACATCGGCAAGAGAGGATTTTTCAGCCACACCGATCCGGAAGGACGCAATCCACAGATGCGAGCTCAGATCTTCGGCATCACCCGCAGTATCGGCGAGAATCTTGCCTTTGTGACAGGCGGCGCCGATGGCAGAGACATGGTGAAGCGCTGCCAAACAAATATGATGAACGAGCCCAAGGACGATCCTACCAATCACCGCGCTAATATTCTCAATCCCAAGCACAAAAGTGTAGGAGTTGGCGTGGCGCCTTATAAAGGTGCAGGTGTGGTAACCGTTCAAGAATTTTCTTTTGAAGATCTGCCCTGATCGGTTTGCCGTTTGCGATTTGCGGTTTTCGTTGTGCCGTTCGCGTTGTGCGATTATCGTCAGTAACGTCTCGTCATTAAGGTGATCAGCTCTTTATCTTTTTCTGATGGAAAAGAGTCTTGCGGGTCGTAGGAAATATCGATTGAAAAATCGCGGTCGAAGAGATCAAACAGGTCATTTTTCGAAATAGTAAAAGGTAGACCGGCCCCCTGATGCTCGCCCACATACCACAGCCCGAGCAGCTTTCCCCGAGGCTTCAAGATGTCTCGCACGGCGAAAACGTAGCGCCTCCGATCTTGAGGATGAAGGGAACAGAAACACGTATGCTCCAAGACATAATCAAAATAATTATTGTATTCCGGAATCTCAAAGATGCTTTTTTGCAGCAGGTATGCTTTCGTTCCTGCCAGCCCTGTACTCTGGAATTTCTGATATGTGGTTTGGATGGCGCTTGGCGCAAAATCTATACCGGTCACCTCGTAACCATATTGGAGAAACAACATGCAATCATGCCCCGTCCCGCAGCCGACCACTGCGATTTTGCCTGGCGGCATGCGATAAGGCGAATCAAGAAAAGTCTTCAGTGGTGGAGCGAACGAACCATAATCCCACGGCGTCATCCCTTGCTGGTAACAACGCTCCCAGAATTCAGGTTTATCTACCCCCGGCGGAATTTGCAGATTCATGAGTGGCAATGTATCAAACTGGTTTGCAGAAAAGAACTGTTGAAGTGCCTGCGTTAAAGAAAGCTCACAAACATCGCCCGCAATCGCCGTACATGCGACGATCTCGAAATATGCCTCCGGATTTCGTCATGAATAGAGTGTTCCTGATAGCCAACGGCGAGCCTGATCTGCCTCTCGATTGGGGACAGCATCAATATGAGTCGGATCGCATAATTTGCGCAGATGGAGGCTCGAAATATTTAGACCAGCTTGGATTTCGCAAGAATGCGAAGTCAATTACCATCGTCGGCGATCTCGATTCGAGCGCCGATAACCTTATCGTGGAATTGGAAAGTCAGGGTGCAACGATTAAACGTTTTCCAAGAGAGAAGGACGCCAGCGATCTCGAGCTTGCCATCAGTGAGGCCCTGGCAGTAACACCTCTGGAAGAAATCATATGTATTGCAATGTTGGGTGGCAGACCCGATCATGCGCTTGCGAATGTCACCTTGCTCAGCCGCTTTGCCGAGAGAAATGTCAAGATCAAACTCATTGGTGCCAACTGGCAAGCTCAATTCGTCACCAGAGATCAGCCGCTCAGGTTCGAGGGCAAGACAAACGATGTCCTGTCAATCGTGCCACTAAGTGCGGTGATTGAGAATGTCAGCGCCAGAGGGCTGAAGTGGCCTTTGAAGAATGCTCGGCTTGAGTGGGGCAACTCGTTGACGATCAGCAATGAATTCGAAAGCGATGTCGTCGAGGTCGAGGTTGAGAAAGGAACACTTCTGGTGTTTCACTTCGTTTCCGGCTGAGTTCTTTCAATGGAAATTGCGCGCCGGCATTTGGAAGTTCTCTTTCAATGGTGGCAAACCTTCGAAGTGTTCGGCGAGAACGTTTGCGATACCAAATTCCAATTGCAGATTCCCCTTCACCAATAGGAATGAGTTCCGCATGATGACGTGCCTGTACTGCTCAAAGATTGGCGGTCGAACGATGACGTTAGCAAATCCCGTTTCATCCTCCAGTGTCAAGAATACAAATCCTTTTGCAGTGCCGGGCCGCTGCCGGCAAATTACGCTACCGGCCACTTCCACTTTTTCTCCATCATGTCCCTGGCTCAGGCCTGTGCAGGAGTAGATCTTCTTTTCATTAGCCCAATGCCGATAAAAGACCATCGGATGTTCTGAAGTAGAAAGTCCCACCATTTGATAATCCTTGATTATGCGCTCAAGATCGCTTAGCTGGGGCAGAACTGAAGCGGCCTCATTTCTTTTCGTATTGTTTTTGTCGCTGTTTTGCTCCTGCAAATCGAAGTAATCCAAGAGAGGTGTTTCTCTGCGTTTTGCCAACTTGCCCAACACCTCCCATAGTGCTTCGCGCCTTCCTGGAAAAAATGTTTGAAACGCTCCAGCTTGAGCAAGAACTTTCAAATCGGACGGGGGTAGACCGCTGCGATTAACAACATCTTCCAGAGATGTGAAAGGACCGCCTTCACTCCAGGAACGCTCCAGCAGCTCTTGCGCCTTGCGCCCGAGCCCGTCTACAAAACGCAACCCGATTCTCAGCGCAGGTTGTTTATATGTTTGCTGCTCATCAACTTCGAGCGTACAATTCCAAATGCTCTTCGATAAATCGACCGGCCGCACATCGACGCCATGGCGTAAAGCATCTCGCACCAGTGTTCCCGGGCTGTAAAAACCCATTGGTTGCGCATTCAGAATCGCGCAATAAAATTCAGGAGCATAATATTTTTTGAGATAAGCAGAAGCATAAACCAGAAGAGAAAACGAAGCAGCATGACTTTCAGGGAATCCATAATTTGCAAAAGCTCGCAACTGATGTGTTATGGTGGCGATTGCTTCTTCGGAGAAACTATTCTTGCGCATGCCGATGGCCAGCTGATCGCACAGCTTTGCCATCCTTTCCTCCGATCGTTTATGACTCATCACTCGTCGCAACTGATCAGCTTCAGAGGGGCTGAATCCTGCTGCCACCACTGCTAGTTTCATGCCTTGTTCCTGGAACAAAGGCACACCTAATGTACGTTTCAGGATCGGCTCCAGAGAAGGATGCAGATAGACGACAGGCTCTTCGCCGCGCCGGCGTCTTAAATAGGGGTGAATAATATTTCCTTGAATCGGTCCTGGGCGAACGATGGCAATCGAGACAATAATGTCGTAAAAACATTTCGGTTTCAGGCGCGGCAATATATTCATTTGCGCCCTGGATTCGACCTGGAAGATCCCGACTGTATCAGCCTTTTGAAGCATATCGTAAATGGACGGGTCATGCATATCCAGGGCACCTATATCGACATCAATACCCCTGTATTGACTGACCAGTTTCAAGCCTTCCTGGATCATCATCAACATCCCAAGACCGAGCAAGTCGATTTTGATCATGCCTACCTGGTCGATATCATCTTTGTCCCATTGAATGACGGTTCGTCCATCCATCGCGGCGGGCTCGATGGGAACCAGCTCTCCAAGCGGTCTTCCAGAAAGAACAAAACCGCCGACGTGAATCGATCGATGGCGAGGCAATTGATGCAAGCCCGCCACCACTTTTAGTAGCAGCTTCACTCGTCGATCTTTGAGATCCATACCGATGCGTTTCAAGCCACCATTGAGTAATTTCTCGGCGGCACCCACTGCCTCGCTGTGCTCAGCTTCCGACGCCAGCCGATCGGCTTGCTCTTGAGAAAATCCAAGCACGCGCGCCGCGTCGCGCACGGCTGATTTGCCTCTGTACGTGATAATTTCACAAACCATGGCAGCATGCTCTCTGCCATATTTTTCATATACGTACTGCAAGACTTTTTCTCTTTCTTGATGAGCAATATCCAGGTCGATATCGGGGGGTTCCCGGCGGCCCTCGGATAGAAAACGCTCGAAAAGCAGATCCATGCCGACAGGGTCGACGGCAGTGATCATCAAGCAATAACAAACGGCGGAATTGGCAGCCGATCCTCTTCCCTGGACAGCAATGCCGTTTGCCCGGGCGAATCTGACTATATCCCACATGATGAGGAAATAGGGAGCCAGGTCGAGCCGAGTAATCATGCTCAACTCATGATCGATTTGTTTGATGTGCTTGTCAGTCAGGTGCACGTACCTCAAGCGTGCTCCTTCCCATACGAGCTTCTCCAAAAGAACGTTGTGGTTGATATCCACAGCAATATTGTTTGCTTGTGCTACATTCTCATCGAGTCGAAACACAGGCAGTGGCGTGGAAAGCGCAGACAGCCGAAATTGGCAGCGCTCGGCAACAACAAGAGTATTCTCTATACCGGTAAGATCATGCCGCCACAAGTAAGCCATCTCTTCTGCCGACTTCATATACCAGCTACCGTTTGGTCTGAGCCTGCGTCCAGCCTGAGCAAGAGTGACTTCATGGCGCAGGCAGGTCAGTACATCATGAATGATGCGTTTTTCCGGTATAGCGTAATGAACATTGTTAGTCACTACCCATGGTATCGACAGATCTTTGGAGATATTGAGGAGGTGCTTTCCTATGATCTGTTCCTGTGTTATTTGATGGTTCCAGAGCTCGAGGTAAAAACGATCGCCAAAGACCTCCTTAAGTTCGCTGGCAGAATCAAAAGCGTCCTTGAGGCGATTACCCGCCAGAGCTCTTGGAACGCAGCCATGAGGACAGCCTGAAAGAGCTATCAATCCCTGATTGCATTCATATAAATAGCTCGTCTCTACCCGCGGCGATCCACGTGCGCAATTGGATCGCGATCGGGTAATCAAACGGCAAATGTTTTTATATCCATCTTCATCACAAGCAAGAAGAGTGATGTGTGAGTCATCGTCGAGCGTGAGCTCGGCGCCGATTATGGCTTCCACGCCTACTTCCTTGGCTGCAAATGAAAAGCGCACCGCCCCGCCCAATTCATCATGGTCAGTCAGCGCCAATGCTGCCAGCCCAATGTCATGCGCGCGCACTACCAGCTCTTCGGGATTGCTCGCGCCATCAAGAAGAGAAAATGAAGAATGACAATGCAGCTCTGCGTATTTCAAGGTAGTGCTATTTATCGTGCTTGTCTATTTGCAGCTTGCGCCTGCAAATTGAACGCCCCAGCAGCCCTGGCTGATGCTTACCGAGCGCTTCCTTCTTCTCTAAGTAATCTTTTTATACCATACAAACGTATGTTCTGTCAAAGCACCAATACCTCGCCTCTGCCAACTCAACCGATATCGGTTGAACCTACAAAGTCCAAGGTACGGGG
>JAJPJO010000012.1 GCA_021324135.1 Pseudomonadota bacterium | reverse complement strand
GTTCCGCAGATTGACTTGCAAAAGGTTCTGAAGGGGTGTGTTGTTATCCACGGAAGCGATAATATGTACATCTCTCGGACCGACAATAGGCGAGGTTAGAGCATGAAAGCAGGAAAGCACAAGCAACAAATGCTGGCAACGTCTCCGAAGAGGAAAAGGTTACTCGTGTTGAGTGGCGTTGCGGTTCTTCTGACTGGATTCTGCATCGCCGCGTGTGCTGCAAACACTATGCTTCATGGTCGGATTTCAGTCACAGAACACAAATCAAGCACTGCACCTAGAGCTGCTCGTGCTACTGAAACGAGTCATCAAGCGAAGGCAAATGGGCATAAGCTGCAAGTCAATTCGGAATTAACGGACGACTACGGCTCAGCTGCAAACTCACCGGCAGTGGCCGCGGCTATCAGAAATGCCGAATCCAACTCAAATGCGAAATCTGTGTCCGATAGGTATGAAGCAATTCGGCATGGTCATTGGACCTCAGGATCGAATCAGATGCAAGCCGTAATGCATGGTTATGTTCCACCGGGAATGTCACCACAGCAAGCGGGCGTACTCTACAATGCCATTCCACCAAATGTGAGAATGGCGCACAATTTGCCACAACCAATAATTTCAGGCGACCCTGTCGATCCTATGGCTGGTTTGTCCCTGGATTTTGGTCACAACGATGTCAAAGCAGCAAATCAAGAAATGTTCGACAGCTACATGCGCGATCGTTCTGGACCCGTTTATGTTCCGCCTTTGCATCGCGATCATAATGCTTCTGCGCATTCGTCAAAATGTTTCGTTCTCAGGGATAATCAGACAAGTCCCATCGACCCAGAATATATATTCGACTCTTTAACAACTTCAGCAAACAGAGAACAGCAGCCTCCGCGTGTTTACAACCCTGCGGCGCGCTCGCGCACCATCCGAGAGATGACTAACAGTTCTGGAGCCATTCAGTCTCAATTTAGCTACGATCCATTCGGACGTCCATCGCAAATTGCAGGTACTGGCCCCGTTCCTGACTTCGGTTATCAAGGATATTACCTTCATCAACGCAGTGGACTGAATTTGACCAGCACGCGGGCATATAGTCCGGCTCTGGGAAGATTTCTCAACAGGGATCCGATCGAAGAACTAGGTGGCATCAATCTTTTTACTTATGTGGGCAACAACCCAATCAGTAGACAGGATCCATCAGGTGAAATGTGGAAAGTCTGCTGCAAAGATCCCACCGTTGATTGTCCAAAACCAGGGCCATACTCCTCAATAAAACCGCCAACGAAATGTGCCAAGGACAGCGCTGGTGGAAGAACTTACTTCATCCGCGCTTTTCGTAGGGGCTACCAAAAATGTGTCTGGAGTGATAATGGTGATCCCGAAGGAGGCGTATACGCTTGCGAACCAACTGGTAAGCCTCAAGAGTGTCCAGAGTGATGTTTAAAAAGGCATTGGTTTTGCTTTCCTTTTGCGTAATGGCACTTCCTGTGACTGCGCAGCCCTGGGTCCAGAGCGAAGCTGAACAGGATGGACAAGTCAACTCGGTGGCGTTTGCTCCTGACGGAAGGACCGTCGCAAGTGGAACAACGGGCTCCATAATTGGATTGTGGGATGTTCATAGTGGTCGTGAAAAGGGTTGGCTCAGAGGGCACTTAGGCATAATTTCCTCAGTAGCGTTCAGTCCAGACAGCAAGACGCTTGCCAGTGCTAGCTTTGACAAGAGCATAAAACTTTGGGATGTGGTTGATGGTAAGGAGCTACGCACTCTTCACGGACACTCGATGGAGGTGGGTGTTGTGGTATTTAGTCCAAACGGGAAGATGCTAGCTAGCGCAAGCCGAGACAAAACTGCGCGACTCTGGAATGTAGCCACTGGCGCTACTTTACGTAGTCTTCCTAAACAAAGGTATTCTGTCTGTGCCGTGGCGTTCAGCCCTGACAGCAACATTATTGCCACCGCAGATAATACTATTAAGCTCTGGGAGGTAAGCACCGGACAGGAATTACGTACATTGGCGATCCAGCCCAAGGTTGTGCAATCACTGGCATTTAGTCCAAATGGAAAGTTGCTGGCTAGCGGTGGTTATGACAAAACTATAAAGTTGTGGGACGTGGCTACTGGCAAAGAGCTGCGAAGTCTGCTCGGAGTTTCTAATGCAGTTTCCTCAGTTGCGTTCAGTCCAGACGGCAAGCTAATTGCTGGTGATAGTGGTCGCGATGCTATCAAACTCTGGGATGTTGCTACAGGCAAAGAGCTGCGAACTTTGATCGGCCACACGCACTGGGTAACTTCGGTGGCGTTCAGCCCCGACGGAAATACGCTCGCGAGTGGCAGTGCAGACGGAACTATAAAACTTTGGAACGTGTCTACTGGCGCGATTTTACTTACAATACCCGTTGGCATTGAAAGTGCGAAACATTAAGAACCGATTGATGAACCTGGCACTAGCGCTAGCGATTACGCCATCGTGGCTGTGTTTAAGTGAAGAACCCGCTTGTGCTGTTGATTCACAAGTGCAAGCCTTTTATTACCTCAAAGCGAAAGACTATCCAAAGGCGCTGGACTGTTTCAATGCGGCGCTGACAGAGCATCCTGATAGCTGGGCGATTCTGCAGAGCATTGGGAATTGTCAGATGGAGCTTGGACGCTATGATGCAGCAATTGCAAGTTTGCAAAAATCCATCGAGGTTGGCGGTTTACAGGCAAGCCAATGCGTGAATATGGCCGCGGTGTACCAAAGAAAGGGCGATGCAAAGAAAGCGCTAAATTGGCTGAGATTAGCTTGCTCGCAAGATCCGTCAAAGGCGTTTGATCCCAATATTCAGGCAGCCATGACAAAACTCTTAGACCCGGCAAACAATCCTAGAGGTTTGCCGACAACCCCAGATTACTTATCAAGCCTTTCTTCCGTCCAGAAATGGCGTAAGGCTGATATGCCAATTAAGGTGCACGTGAGGAAGAATATACAGCTTGCTGCGTTTTACGAGGAGTATATTTCCATAATTAAACGCTCTCTTGACCAATGGTGTGCTGCTACTGGTGGCGCCTTGTCCTACAAATTCGTAAGCAGGCCTGATTCAGCAAACGTGATATGTGACTACACAGACAGACGAGAACTTGTCTCATCAGATCATGAGCTCGGTATCGAAGGCAATACGGAGAAAAGGATTAGAATGGAGGACAACACAACCGCTTGGGCGAATTTGGTGATTCTTGTGAAGGATTTTCCTGGAGCGCCAAAATTTAGAGATCGCATTTTCATCACGAACACTTGTTTACATGAACTGGGACATGTATTAGGAATGCATGGCCATTCCTCAAATAATCGCGATGTGATGTTTTCTGCAGCGATTCGCAAGGGCAGTGATTTGCTTACCAAGCGTGATAAAAACACGATTCAACTGATGTATCGTTGAGAGTCTAAAAATGCTGATCGGATATGCGCGAGTTTCAAGAGAGGATCAGAACCTAGAGTTGCAATTGCAGGCTTTGAATGCTGCCGGATGCGAGCGCATTTTTTCCGACAAAAAAAGTGGTTCCAAAAAAGTGCGCCAAGGATTGGAAGACGCCATATCGCACTTGCGGACAGGCGACACATTGGTTGTTTGGAAACTTGATCGACTTGGCCGAACGGTGAAGCAACTGGTTGACCTTGTCGAAGAACTAGAATCCAAGCGGATCAATTTTAGGAGCGTCAAAGACAGCATCGACACCACCAGTAGTACTGGTCGTTTTTTCTTTCATCTGATGGCGAGCCTTGCACAAATGGAACGCGAGCTGATAGTTGAACGCACAAAAGCAGGATTGGATGCGGCAAGAAAGTTAGGAAGGGTAGGAGGACGCCGACGAGTAATGACTGATGGTAAAATCAGATCCGCAAAAAAGCTGCTTAAGACCGGTATGCTGCCCCGAGACGTTGCTAATGATTTGGGAATATCGATGGCAACCCTGTATCGATGGATTCCAGAAGCCGCTTCATTAGCCCATTGACCTTCAAGTCAAGAGAATTTCAAGTTCGAATTTCGGCAAGAATCAGAGCTTTCAGTGGCTGCTAAGAGGCCGTTGCATTTTTTACCAGGATCCTTACCGTCGGTCAATACGGGGTAGCCGGGACTTCAGCAGTATCGAAGCCTACGAGCAGTTTTTGAAACATGCCTGCATTGAGAGGAATCGGCTTCGTGCCGATCGACTGGAGGAAGAAATGAAACAATTAATCGCGCTTCCGGAAAACGAATGGTATGAGCCGAAACAATACACTGTAACAGTTTCCGGATGGAGTACGGTCGCGATTGGAGGAGCCGTATATTCAGTTCCGAGCAGATTCATCGGGCAAAAGCTGAAGGCACTCGTCGACAGTGAAGAGGTCCGAATTTACTACGGCAAGCATCTGATCCTGACGGTAAGCCGCCGCGAGTCTGGTGGACGTGTGATCAATTACAGACACATTATTTTCCATCTCCTCAGGAAGCCCGGCGCTTTCAGAAACTACCAGTTCCGGGAAGAACTATTTCCGCGCATGGTCTTCCGGCGTGCCTATGACGCGCTACTCGCGCATGATGATGAGAAGGCAGACAAAGAGTATTTGAAGATCCTCAACAGCGCCGCGCTTGAAGGAGAAGACAAAGTGGCGGCGGCCTTGGAGTTGCTTCTGCAAACAGACGAGACTCCTCGGAGTGATCGCGTTTATCACCTCTGTAGGGCAAAAACGGAGGTTCCAAGCATTCACGTAGATGCGCCCAGCCTGAAAGGTTATGACTCGCTTCTCAATTCAAAACTAACGGGAGGACCCCAATGATTCCAGAGAACAAGCAATCAGAACTCGAGTCTCTATTGCACTCTTTCCATCTTCCGTCATTCACGAAAAACTATCAGAGCTATGCGCGGCAAGCCGAGAAAGAGCGTATTGACCATGTCGGTTATTTATTCCAGCTCTCCAAGCTGGAAAGTGAAGATCGGTACAACAGAAAGACAGAACGTCTGATCAAGCAGGCCAAACTTCCTCGTGGCAAGACGCTGGAGAAGTTTGACCTGACAAAATTTTCCGGATTGTCGCAGAGCCAAGTTTCGGAATTGGCAGAAGGCGGTTGTTTAGACAGAACCGAGAATGTGCTGATATTCGGCAATCCAGGAACTGGAAAGACTCATCTTGCATCAGCACTTGGAAGGGAGTGGTGCCTACGTGGACGACGAGTGTTTTTCACTACCGCTAGTGCCTTGGTCCAGGATCTTCTCGCAGCAAGACGGGACCTAAAGCTGAATCTGTTGCTGAAGCGGCTTGATGTCTTCGAAGCCGTGATCATTGATGACATTTCTTACATTCCACAAAACCGTGACGAAACCGATGTTCTGTTCGTTCTTCTGTCCGAACGCTACGAACGTAGATCAGTGGTTATCACAAGCAATTTGCCGTTCTCTCAATGGAACAAAGTCTTCAAGGATGAGATGACAACGATGGCGGCCGTTGATCGACTTGTTCATCACTCTTCGGTTCTTGAGTTGAACGGAGAGAGCTATCGAGCTGAGTCTGCCAAAAGAAAGAACAAAAAGGAGGACGAGAAAAAGGGTCAAAAGTAATTGACCGCGTGATCATTTAATTTGACCGCCATCACTTTCGCCTTTTGCAGTTGATTTTGGACCGCTCTTTTGAGTGTACTCAAGTCCGCTTTTTTCCTCCGTTTGTCCTTTTCGCATTCCGGGACAAAAGAAATAATCACGGAGACGAGCTTGCAATTGGTTCGATATGTGTGATTCGGATCAACATCCTGAACTCGAAATGTGCAGCTGAGGTCCAAATGGCTTTCCTCTACAATCTTGTTCGGAATAGAGCGAAGTTTCGAAAATTTCCTGGCTTGGTTCCAGCCCGAGCTTTTTCTCCACTTCTTGAAAGGTTTCCTAACCGAACTCCGGCAGGGAGTTCGCCAGTGTAGTCTTTTGTGAAGGTAATACGATCGAAGCCGGACCACGGCATTTTCGCGTTCTTGCCTGACATGAAGTGCAGATTAATCCCAACTTTTTCATAACGATAGACGATTATGGTGCCGGTATCCAGGACTATCTTTGGGGCCCCGGCGGCATTCACACTGAACCGTGAGAACAGTGGATCATTGATGCTTTTACCTAATAGGTCAAGTGCTTGTTCCAGTATTCGCTTCATATCATTTTCTCACTTGGTGTCGAATCCAGAGAGATAGAAGCTCGTGGCAACGCTCGTGCGCAATCTTGGACGTGCATTCTTTGATCTGTTATGATCGATTGAGATCTTACCAGAGTCGAGAGACAAAGCTGTGTCGATCATAGGTTCACTGTTCAGAAGATGGTTCATCTATACCGATGACTTCGGTATAGATTATCGAGTTCAGTTGGCTGAGTCTATTGGTGACGCTGGTGGTTTGGAGAGGACTACGGATCAGCAGATGCAACCAATGTACGTTACTTTGCACTTGCGGCATGTCCGAATCAGGTCATTAGAAGCAGAAACGAATGGACGGAAATCCTACAAGGATATTCCGGTTCAGAAGAGCAGCACATTATGGCAAGGTCCGCTCGGTCAGCGAATACTCATTGCTGGATCTGAATTCGAGACAGTAAAAAAAGTCGATGAGAAAGAGTACAACAGGAAAGGCTCAACTGCGGCCCGGCGGCAAATTAAAGAGTTGGAGGCTCAGAAAGCCAAGCTAAAAATATGACCCGTGTTGCCCTAATTCTTGTCGGATGCCTTATCCTTTTCGGAGTGCTTGTGGGCGTTTTAAGCTTCACCAGCCAAGGTCGAACTGATTTTCTGATTGTGCAGGTAATTCTATTTTTCGTGGTATTTCTACTAGGTTTGCTTCTTTGGGATATCTCATGGAGATTGACGAGGCGTTTGTCGGGTCCGAAATGAAAGAACTTAGTTGCCCCAAATTCGGGTTTCTATATAAAGCGGCGAATACGATGATAAAATTGAAAAAAACACTCGATCGTGCAATAGCTGATGAGAAGCGGCTTTTCAAAGAATTAGGCGCGTGATAGATCATAATTGCCATTATCGGAAGCCAAACAGTTGCGTAAGTGTTGGCTTACTCAACTTCTGAACTCAGAAATGTTCATAATCGAATATTCTTGCTTCAGCGCTCGCCTGTGCATATGATGAGACGAACGGCTCTATTTACTGCTGGTTTCCTATTGTCTGTTACCGCCATTGCTGCGGCTTTGCCGCCCACGTCTGCGCGAAGTTCCTTCAACTCAGGACCCACGTCGGCAGCACCAAACCATAGTTTGTGGTACACGGATTGCCGGAATTCTCTTCTACCGTTTTTCAGGCTGCATATTCTCGTGAAAATGGCCGGTGATTCTCATCGAAAATGGCCGGTGATTTTTTGTTCGCGCTGTCCGACATTCTCATTTAATCTGGCCGCCTGCCAAGTCT
>JAJPJO010000313.1 GCA_021324135.1 Pseudomonadota bacterium | reverse complement strand
GGAACAACAATGATTTTCTCGGTGGTTTTGGATTCACCACCGGCACACTTGTTTCCTGGGAGCCTTTTGACTTCGGTTTGAGAAAAGCAAATGTCAACCTGGCGAGAAGTAATACATTTCAGACCCAAATGCAAATTGCCGTCACGCAGCTTGATGTTGAAAGTCATGCTGCTGATGCGTTTCTCTCCCTGCTTGCCGCTCAACAAGTAGTCAAAGCCGCCCAAGCTAAAGTCGATCGCTTTAAGACGTTTCTCGAAACAGTTCGCGTCTTGTCACAAACTGAGCTGAAGGCTCAGACCGACGTATATCTGGCTGAGGCGGAACTCGTAAGGGCTGAGGACGAACTGATAACAGCAGAGCAAAACTACAAGATTGCCATGGCAGCTCTAATTAAGTGGACAGGTCTGAGTGCCGACACAATCGAGGCAGAGCCCGGTGCTTTGCTGAAAGAGGCTCCAACCAGCTACCTCGGCGTAATCGATCCGCGTCTCCACCCACAGGCGCTAGCCCAGAAAGCGACAGTCGATGTTGTCCACGCGCGTAAGGTCGCCCTGGATCGAACTTATGCTCCGCGATTTTTTCTCAGGCTGCCCATCTATGCCAGAGGCAGCAGCTTCAATCCCGATCTCTCTTTGAACTTCGGCAAGGGTTATTACCCGACGACATTTAACTATGCAATCTCTGCGCTCGTTTTGTTTCCAGCGATGGACATCTTTCAGCTCCGGGCACAGCGCCGTGCTGAGAGCAAGAATGAGCTCTCGGAGAAATTTCGCTATGATGAGATTCTGCTCAATTTGAAGGAGCAAGACGCCCGCTCGCGCGCCATGATCGAAGCTGCCGTTCGCATCGCGGCTAATGCACCTGTAAAGGTTAAGGCGGCGCAGGAGGCCGCCAACAGTGCCAGAATTCGCTATCGCTATCAGCTGGCCTCAGTTAATGATGTGGCTATCGACGAGCAACTATTGACGCAGTCGCAAGTCGAGTTCGCAACGGCACAGCTTCAGGTGTGGCGAGCCTTACTCGCCGCATCGGTTGCTAAAGGAGATATAAAGCCATTCCTGGACATGGTGGCGAAATCCTCGTCGGAGGGCAAATAAATGTCGCTCACGGATAGGGCAATGCAGCGTCCAATTACAGTTATCGTCGCTGTGGTTGCCATTGCTTTGTCCGCTATTCTTGCCCTTACGCGCATGAAGATAGACATCTTCCCTGATCTCAATTTGCCGGTGATTTATGTTGCTCAGCCATATGGTGGTATGTCGCCCGCTCAAATGGAAGGCTATCTCGTCAATTATTATGAGTATCATTTTTTGTATATCACAGGCATCGAGCACGTCGAATCGAAGTGCATTCAAGGAACCGGTCTTGTGAAACTCGTCTTTCATCCTGGAACTGACATGAGCCAGGCGACAGCCCAGACGATATCGTATGTCGAGCGCGCCAGAGCGTTTATGCCACCAGGCACGGTGGCGCCATTCGTTGTCCGATTCGATGCCGGCACCGTGCCTGTTGGTTATCTTGTCTTCTCCAGCGATTCAAGGGATCTGGCTGAAATACAGGATATGGCCCTCTTCAAGGTTCGCCCGGCATTCGCCACGCTGCCTGGTGTTTCGTCACCGCCACCTTTCGGCGGCAACCAGCGAGCCATAGTCGTGCAGGTCAGCCCTGAAAAGCTCAGGGCTTATCATATGTCACCTGATGAAGTAGTGCAGGCGTTAAGCAATGGAAATGTCATTATTCCTGCCGGTAATGTTCGCATCGGCGAGCTCAATAGAATTACGCCGATGAATTCGGTCGTCTCCGACATTCAGGAGCTGCTCGATATTCCCATTCGACAAGGAGCTGGTCCTACAGTCTATCTTCGCGACGTCGGATCGGTGAAGGACAGCTCTGATATTCTCACGAGCTATGCGCTCATCAATGGAAAACGCAGCGTTTATATTCCGGTAACCAAGCGGGCAGACGCCTCGACGATTGCTGTGGTCAATCGAGTGAAGGCTGAGCTGCCCAGGTTTCGTTCGCTGATTCCAGAGGATATCAACATCAAGTTTGAGTTCGACCAATCGACTTATGTCTTGAACTCCATATTAGGTCTGGTCATGGAAGGGGCATTGGGAGCGATTCTTACTGGACTGATGGTGTTGCTCTTTCTGCGCAATTTGAGAAGCGCTTTGATTGTCGTCATTACAATTCCCTTCGCTCTTCTTTCAGCCGTTGTGGCATTGTGGTTTGCCGGTCAAACGATCAACATAATGACCCTGGGCGGCTTAGCACTTGCCGTCGGCATCCTGGTAGATGAGGCTACCGTTTCAATCGAAAACGTCCATAGCCATTTGGAGCAGGGCGAGAGTCTTTCCAGAGCAGTGCTGGAGTCCGGCAAGGAAACATTTGTTCCACGGCTTCTGGCAATGATGGCCGTGATTTCGGTCTTTGCTCCATCCTTTCTCATGGTTGGGAGTACCCGCGCTCTTTTTGTTCCGCTCTCGCTGGCCGTGGGTTTCTCGATGATTGCCTCATTCCTGCTCTCAAGCACGCTCGTTCCCGTCTTGTCCACCTGGTTCATTGGCAGAAACGCCCAGACCGAGGTCGAGCACAGAGGCTTATTCCTGTCGCTGCAGAACCGATACTCGGCGGCTCTATCGAGCTTGATGAGGATCAATAGCGTAGTGCTTGTTGCTTACATCATTATTGTCGCCATGACCATCGGGCTCATATATCCACAGCTCGGAATGGAATTGTTTCCAACTGTTGATACCGGTCAATTTCAGGTTCGCCTGCGTGCACCAACCGGCACGCGTGTAGAGCGAACAGAACTGATGACCTTGCAATTGCTCGATATCATAAAGCAGGTCGCCGGAGCGAGCAATGTTGAAATCAGCCTTGCCTTCGTCGGCACCGTTCCGTCGAGCTATCCTATTAATACTGTGTATCTCTGGACAAGCGGGCCTCAGGAAGCTGTTGTGAGAGTGGCTCTTCATCCGCATTCGGGGCTGCGAGTCGACGACTTAAAAGAGAAATTGCGCAAGGCAATCGCAACATCCATGCCCAGTGCAAGCGTAAGCTTTGAAGCCGGTGATATCGTCAGCCAGATTATGAATTTCGGAGCACCTACCCCGATTGAAGTTTCTATCAACGGTCCCAATTTTGAAGCTGATAAGCAATTTGCCGCTAAGATTCTAGCTGAGATGCAAACCGTTTCAGCACTGCGAGATGTTCAGTATTCTCAGCCGCAAGACTATCCTACTCTTGATGTTTCTATCGATCGCAAGAGAAGCGGGCAGCTTGGTCTTACCGTAAATCAAGTGGGACGATCGCTTTTGGCGGCCACATCCTCAAGTCGCTTTTTTGTCCCCAACTATTGGGCTGATACCAAGACGGGAGTAGGGTATCAGGTTCAGGTGGAGATTCCGCAATCAAGCATGAATTCAGTAGAAGAGGTAAAGCGCATACCGGCTATGAACAATGGCAGTTCGCATCCGCTCGTGTCGGATGTGGCTCAGTTGAAATACGGTACCATGCCTGGTGAGATCGATCGCTACAACATGCAGCGCATGATTACAATCAGCGCCAACGTAAAAGGGGAAGATTTGGAGCGGGCGGCCAGGCAAGTTCGCGCGTCCATCCAGCGGGCCGGACAGCCCCCGCGAGGCGTTTCGGTTTCAATCAGAGGACAAATTCCCCCGATGGAAGACGCATTTGTTGCGCTGTACACCGGTCTGGGTGCAGCAGTGCTGGCAATCCTTCTCCTGCTTGCGGCCAACTTCCAATCGTTGCGTCTTTCATTAGTGGTATTGGCCACGGTGCCAGCTGTAATAAGCGGTGTGATACTG
The DNA here is from genome assembly GCA_021324135.1 of Pseudomonadota bacterium. Classification (GTDB taxonomy): domain Bacteria; phylum Cyanobacteriota; class Vampirovibrionia; order Obscuribacterales; family Obscuribacteraceae; genus JAJPJO01. The sequence continues at coordinate 7,486 of JAJPJO010000313.1, read as the reverse complement.
GCCCTTTTCATAAGCGGTACTACGCTGAATATACAATCATTCATTGGTGCAATCATGGCAATTGGAGTTGGAATGGCGAATGCGATTCTACTTGTGACATTTTCTGAAATCGCTCGCAAAAGCGGGAAAACGTCGTATGAAGCTGGTATCGAGGGTGCCGTGAGTCGTTTGCGTCCGATCTTGATGACCAGTCTTGCAATGGTGGCTGGTATGGTGCCGATGGCGCTGGCGTTTGCCGAGGGCGGTGAACAAACGGCGCCGCTGGGACGCGCTGTAATCGGAGGCTTAATTGCCTCTACGATTGCCGTTCTTTTTGTGATTCCGTCTGTCTTCGCTTTCGTTCAGCGAAATGCGAACCTGAAATCTGCATCTATTCATCCTGATGAAGATGAAAACGAAGAGGAGCTTGGTAGGTGAACGTGACAAGAAGAAATGGGACTGCAATGATACTGCTGATACTGATTGTGGTGTCACTGCAGACAGCCTGCAATCAAGAGAGCGGCACAGGTAACAATCAGTCGGCTCCTCAGACTCTCAGTACCGGCGCTCAGAACAGCGCCTCCCTTTCACGAACACTTGCGCTTCGCAGCGTGATCAGTAAGCAGCTGGCCAGCGAAGTCAAGCTTCCATCAGACTTAATCGCCTACCGAGATGTGGCTATTTTTCCAAAGGTGCCGGGGTTCATTGAATGGATCGGTGTTGATCGCGGTTCTAAAGTCAAAAAAGGACAACTTCTCATTAGAATGACTGCGCCTGAACTACCGGCTCAAACCAAACAAGGGCTCGATGCTGCCACCGCCGCAAAAAACGAGACCATTCAGATGAAGGATGAGCTGAATGTGGTCAAAGAGCAATTAGCTGCGGCTCAGGCCAAAGCGAAAGCCAGCAGCGATACTTATCGCAGGCTCAAGGAAGCTTCAGCGTATCCGGGAATCATCGCCGGCAATGATCTCGAAATTGCCGAGAAAACGGCCGAAGGAGATGCAGCTACTGTCCGTTCGCTAGAGAGAAAATGCAAGTCTCTGCAATCTCAAGAGCAGTCCGCCGAGAAGAAACAGCAGGCGGCTCTGCAATCAGCTATGTCAAGCAAGGCGGTAGAATCATATCTGCGTTTGAGCGCACCATTTGATGGAACGATAACGGAGCGCTCCGTCCACGAGGGAAGCTTTGTCAATCCACCCAGTAATTCAAATTCTCAGCCACTGTTGCGTCTCAAACAAAGTTCGATATTGCGCCTGGTCGTTCCCGTGCCCGAAGCCGATGTCGGAGGAATTCTACCTGGTGCCCGGGTTCGGTTTACAGTTTCAGCCTTCCCAGCGGAATACTTCAGCGGAGAAGTGAAGCGAGTTTCTGAATCAGTGGATATAAATACAAGGACTATGGCGGTAGAGTTGGATGTACCGAATGCGGATCACCGCCTTGATTCAGGCATGTTTGCAGATGTCCTATGGCCTATGCGCCGAAAGCAGCCGACTCTATTCGTTCCGCAGAGTGCCGTCGTGAAGACCACGGAGAGAACCTTTGTCATTCGTGTGAAGCATGGAGAAGCAGAGTGGGTGGACGTTAAAACTGGTGTCACAGATGGTGAGACAATCGAAGTGTTTGGGAATCTGTCTGCCGGAGACCAGGTTGTGGTGCGCGGCACTGATGAAATTCGTCCGGGTACTAAAGTAAATGGGTCCTCTTAATCGCTGCTGGAATTCAACCCAAAGAATGACCGGTTTTAATTCTTTTTGATGAGGTCGGGTCAGTCCGACTGAGCTAAAGTAAAAGCAACAGAAACCCAGGGAAGGAGCCAAAAGCACACCCCTAGGGCAGCAGGCAACCGAGCTAATGCTTCGAGCCTGAAGACGCCAGTTAGACCTGGCGTCTCTTTTTTGCGCTTTCTGATTGGCGCATGGATCAAAATATTTCCTGGTTACCTCATGTTGACCAGTCACACGCGCTTATCAGTACTTCGGCCGATTCGCGGACGAAGTGCTGAGTTTAAGATATTAGAAAGGTTACGTGTGAGCCGACGTATTAACGAATCTGAGAACATTGTTCACCAATGGAGGCACACCATGAACGGCACATCTTATCTCCTGGCTCTCGATGGCTCAGATGAGTCGCGCTCAGCAGCGTATTTCGCATGGGATCTGGCTGCTCAATCAGGCTGTCGTGTGGTGGCTCAACATGTGGTCGATTCGGATGGAGCGTGGCGGTTCCTCGACCATGATCTGGCCGGGTTTGTCGGCAGCGGCGTGTATATCGAGGCGATAGAGCGAATCAAAGAGGCTTTGACTGCCATCGGTGAGGCAATCATGCTTTCATATACAAGTCAAATTCTCGGTCGCAATTTGGAATATAAAACTTACATAGATGATGGCGATCCGGCCAGAGAAATTGCCCGGCGTGCCAAGGAGCATGATTTGGTAATACTTGGTTTTCATGGGCGTTCAAGGGGTTCAAACCAGCCGAGAATGTTCGAAGAATTGGCCAAGATTTGTTCCAGTCCGATTTTAGTTTTGAGGAAAACCGGGAAGCCCTGGACAAGAATGCAGGTTTGTTTGACGGACGAGATCGCCGATCAGAAGGCGGTTTCCGATATCTATAAGTTTGGTACGCTCCTAGGAATTCGTACTGATGTGTATCTTGATAAGAGCATAACAGAAGGATCGGAGAGCTTCACAATGGGCGGATGGTCGCCTGTTTTCGGAGTGCGCTCAATGAAGCAGGGGGACATGAAAGAGGTTATTGCCGATGCTCAGGGAACGACTCTTCTTGTTGTTCCCAGCACAGCAGCATCTGACCCTGATATCAATTTGAGAGGTTTCCTGGAGCAATCAGATCGCCGGGCTCTGCTGTTATGGCCAACTCGCTCTTCTGTCAGGAAGCGTCGAAAGCTAGCTTCCTGATCACACGGATGTGAGCTAATTGAGGAGATTTGAACTGTCTTGTGCGAACGCGGACTTGGGCGATGGCTCGGCAACCCGTGCGATCGGTCCTTCGCTGATGACATTGCCACGACTATCAAGATTGATTTCGTAAGTTGATTTATCGTTTTTCATGCCAGAAAAGGAGATGGTAGCGCCGATGGTGCGCGAATCCTGATCGACATCCACATACATTTTTATCGAGTGGTTTTTCAATGCTGAGTTCTCTGTCATTGCCCGTCTGGCTGCTTCATTGATCTTGCCGAAGAAGTCATCTCGCGCCATCTGCGTATTGTTTTTCATCCTGAGCGATCCTCTTTGACCGGAGGAAGCATCGGGGTTGACAATTGTTCTTGCATTGCACGGGAGTGCCAAAACTCCGCAGGTTAGCACTAACGCTACTGTAAGTATGGAAGTTCTGCTTGCTGTTTTATTTTGCCGAATCATATTTGCCTCGCTAGTTATTTCATGGCTCTGCACTAACCTCATTGAACTGCCATTATGTTTCAGTCTTGTATCAAGCTGGTTTCACGATTGTTACAGCGGTACAGCCTCGATCGAAGCCGTAGCTGCGCAAGTACAAGCAGTTGGACAATGCGGTGAGGTTCTGTCTCTTTTAGCTTGCCTTTTTCTCCGCCTCTGACACACCCTGCAATATATCGAGCTTCAATTTCAAGAAGACTCGATGCAGTGTCTCGCATTCTTCTTTAGCGAGACCGAGATCCTTCAGCTTCCCGAAGCAGGCATCCGCTCTTGCTAACGCGGTGTGGCGCGGTATGCGCTTCTCCTTTATGAGCTTAAACACTTGTCGCATTTCATCCTCCAGTTCGTTGCCATCCTTAGTCCATGAAAGATAAGCAGTGCCAAAACAATATTGATCGATGAGCAATGCGATCACGAAGCCGACACTATCCTCGGTGCCCCGAACAACCAGATCGCTGGGGCGGATTTCCAGCTCGCCGTCTTGATAAACCAGCTTGATAAGCTTATCGGCAACCAGGCGCTTGAGCATTTTTCCAGTTAGCGCGACAAGTAGCCAAACAGGTGCTTGCATTACTTTCGCCGGCCTTTGTTCGTGACATTGAACGCCGGCTGCTTTGAGCATACCGTGCAACTCTTCGGTAACACGTTCGTAACTTTCCGGCTCGATTACAACAGGCAGATGCTCGGCAGTCCATCGCTTCGCCAGCTCACCAATTTTGTTGATCGGGGCAATCACGATCAGGACGACCAGGGTTAGCGCCAAAGCCAATGTCAATCTCCAACCATTCAATGCTGACAGGAATAGGTAGCGCCAACCCTTTGAGCGCTCCTGCCGATCGTGTAAAAATCTCGCTGTAAGACCATTTGCAAATGGCAGCACGATTGCGAAAAACAGCATCGCCCGACTAATCCATTTAGGATTTATCCAATTAGGAAGCGGAACCAGGGCAAGCAAAAAGGTGCCGAGATGAGGCGAGAAAATGCCCAAAACGACGACCATCCATACAATGCTCGTCAGGCTGATTATGGATAAAATCAATTGACGATCATCGGGAACTTTGCCGAAAAGCAACAACGTTGCCCAGGAAAACGCTGAATTCACGACCTTTCCTAAGGAATGACCCGCCCAGGCAATCAACGCTTGCACTATCGCCATTGAATCTTTACCTTATGTTTGTCCTTGAGACAGAAATACCGAAGTTGTGTTCCCAAAGGCGAAGCCAACCACCGCCTGAACGATTGATGCTCTATGGTCGCAAGGATTTTCGGCGAAATGACACGGAAATTGCTCATAGGCTGGCGTTATCAATTGCATCGGAGCTGCGTATTGGACTTTCCGGACCGTAATTGATACGGTGATAAGTAGAAGCAGATCGAGATGAGAAGAATCGAAACGCCCCATCGCAGCGGCAATCGCGATGTGCATTAGCGCGGGCATTTCGAGGGAGGCGTATGCCATGAGCGAGTTACTGGGTATCAGCAAGCATGAGTCCTTCGCGCGAGATGTATTGAAGACAAAGGCGTACGCGTCGGCGCGCCCTGGAGAAGCGCTCGCGCTCGTAGAAATTCCTCGGCGACGCTTAGGACCGCACGATATCTTGATCGATATTCACTACTGCGGGGTTTGCCATTCCGATATTCATCAAAGCAGGGATGAGTGGAGCGGCGGCATTTTCCCTATGGTTCCAGGGCATGAAATTACAGGGGTTGTTGCCGGAGCCGGATCTGCTGTAACCAGGTTTTCTCTCGGCGACCCAGTGGGTGTCGGTTGCATGGTTGATGCATGTCGTGAGTGTAACCCTTGCCTGGATGGTGACGAGCAGTACTGCGAAAGAGGTCCAATTTTTACCTACAACAGCAAGGATCGCAACGGTGCCCCCACATACGGTGGCTACTCCGGTCAGATCGTCGTGGATGAAGATTTCGTGCTTCGTATACCTCGGCATCTTCCGCTGGATCGTGCGGCACCTCTTCTGTGCGCGGGAATAACCACTTACTCGCCGCTCCGTCATTGGCATGCAGGGCGCGGTCAAAATGTGGCGATCATTGGCTTTGGCGGACTCGGACACATGGGGGTCAAATTTGCAAAAGCCATGGGTGCGCACGTAACTGTTCTGAGCCGGTCAGAGCAAAAAGCTGCTGATGCGAAGAAGCTCGGTGCCGATCAATACTTCAGTCTTAATGATCAGTCAGCGCTGCAAAAGAGGAAGAATTCTTTCCACCTCATCCTCAATACGATATCCGCACCGCATGACTTGAATGGTTATCTTGATCTATTGAGATTCGAAGGAACGATGGTTGTGGTTGGAGTTCCTCCTGAAGGCTCGAATTTAAACCACGCCAAACTTATTCTCCAGCGTCGCAATCTATCGGGATCACACATCGGCGGACTTGTCGAGACACAGAAGATGCTCGACTTTTGCGGGCAAAATGATATTCTTTCAGACATCGAATTGATTCAGATTGATACCATAAATGATGCCTACGATCGAGTACTAAAGGGCGATGTACGCTACCGCTTTGTTATCGATTGCAAACCACTGCGTCAATAGCGGCCTGCTACCATAGAGATGGCGCTTCAAGCAGACCACTCTAATATGATACCGCCAGTGATGCGTTCGTCAGCTAACTGCATTGTGTCACCAAACGGTTGTGAAAACCGGGTTGCGTCTGTGATCCGCCTTGTTAACAGCGTTCGTGCCGTGCATCCAACCCTCTAATGTCTCAGCGCTTACCGGCCGCAGATTTCGATAGACCGATCTACCTGAGTTTCCAACGAGGTAGTGATTGGCATCGGTTTTCCCAGCTATGTAGATAAAATGCCCATTGCCTGTGTCTGGATTTCTTATCAGTGCAATTGCCGAGCGTCCCTTGGTCAGCTCGGTATCCAACTGCCTCATCATGTTGGGATCGTTCCTCGAGAAGTTGTTGAATGTCTCTGCGTTTAATCCTTGACTCTTGGCGCTATTCTCCATGTTTCTATCATTGTCACCAAAAGGAAATGCACCAAATTTCATTGTGCCGGTGGCCCGTGACAGGGCATGGATTTCATCAGCGCTGAAAGGTCTTTGATTCAATCTGTCAGAGACTGCCATTGCCAGTGCTGATGGTCCGCATTCAAACCCGCTTGGCTGAACGACCCAAAATTTTTGCAGATCGGCTGGGTTACGAAACTGTCCAGCTTCAACTTTCGAATCGCGCTGGTCTTGCGGCTCAAAGCTTCTCTGGCGCGGCTCCGCTCTCCTTTCCTGCGGCTCGGACCGGTGCTCAATATTGCCCGGTCGAGATTCGCCGGCCGGAGGATTGCGATAGAAGGACCGGTCTTCTGTTGGTGGTGTCTCTTGACCAGGCTGTTTCCAACGCAAGATATAGCTCGAATTATTGTTGTACCTGGTGCTGTTCAGATTCACCTGGCTGACGCCATCGTTGTACAGTCTGCCGGTTCTATCGAGAGTGCCGATGTCGCCCTTATTTTCGCCGCCGTTTCTGGCGGTGATGTTGTCTTTCCATGGGCGGACAAGTATGTCTCCGTCCTTAAACTCTTTTGCTTGATTTAGAGGTATTTTGTCGAAAAGCCCGGTGCTCTCTAAATATTTTCCGAGTTCTGTCGCGACGCGACCCTGTCCGGGTCCGCCTTTCAAGTTGAAACCGGACATATTGAGAGCTTCTCGCTCACCCCTGCCGCAATCACCGGCAGGTCTGCGTCCGCCGGCGACGCTGATTGCATTTTGAAGATGCTTCTCAGCTGCATCGGAGGCGAGTTTCTCAGGCATGTACTCACCGGCGATGCCGTGGGCGATCTTGCCAGGGGCTACCTTCGTCGGGCTAATCTCCTGGCGGCCGTTCCGCTCCCGATCTTGCCTTTGAGGCTCATCTTCCTGCGGCTTGATGCCTCGCTTCCAATCGTCGCGGTAACCGTGATCGGTATAAGCGGCACGCTCGCGAGCAGCTTGATTTTTGCCTGGTTTAACAGGTGTTGATCGTATTGCATCTAAGCGAGATTGATTGCTCTCCGGCACCATATGCAGTGAAATTTGATCGTCGGCGCCCCTATGTCCGGTGATTGCATCAGCCTGGCTCTGACCGCT
>JAJPJO010000265.1 GCA_021324135.1 Pseudomonadota bacterium | reverse complement strand
GCGCCTGGCCCGACCAATTGCCGGATGCGGAACATCGCCGTCGCCGGCGATCTCATTGCTCGTGTCGGTGACAATCACGCGTTTGCCCATCTCATCAGCCAACACTCTGCCCATTTCGCGGAGCTTGGTCGTTTTGCCGACACCGGGCGGCCCGAGGAATAGAATCGATTTTCCCGATTCGACCAGATCGCGAATGATTGCAATCGTCCCGGTAACCGCTCTGCCCACGCGGCAGGTCAAGCCGATTATTTTGCCCGATCGGTTGCGTATGCAGGAGATGCGATGCAAGGTTCGCTCGATACCGGCACGATTGTCTCCGGTGAACTCGCCGACCTGGCTGATGGCACCATCGATATCCGTTTCGGTTATCGGATCTTGAGAAAGATAAGTCGAGTGCTTGTCGAGATAGCGAGCCTCAGGCAGTCTGCCGAGATCGAGCACGACTTCGTACAGCCCGTGCGTATCCTTATCCAATGCGGCGCGAATGTTCGGCGGCAAAATGGCCAGGAAACTAGTCAGGTCATCGGCTGGGGGAATTTTTTCCATAAGCATCTCCAATTATGCAACCACTCGAACTGAATTGATCTGGTTTAATCCGGTTCCAATAAAACTCTTAAAAATTCCGACTCATTCATATGATTAATCGCCTCCTCGGTAATTAACGCACCTGGGGTAAACAAAGGCATTCCCGGCGGGCAGGGAGCCCAACAATCAGCTGCAATTTTGCCTGCCGCCCGGCTCGCTTCAATCAGCTCCGAAGGAGCGAAGAAGGCTTCACGCGGCGAAATCAGCTGCTGAAATGCCGACGGTTTTCGATGATGAACAGTTTGATTGTCGCGCTTGGCTGATTCAGGCAGCTCCGCAAGCGCCTCTTCAAGAATGACACAGTCGCGCGCCTCGCTCCCCGCTCCTAGAAGCAGCAATGCACCGCTGCCGAGAACGGCTTCGCAATACACACCTCGCTCGCCGAGAAAATGATCCAGTTGTCGTCCAGACCAGGTTGAACCGCAACCAATGAGGATGTGCAGCAGATCGAACCGTTCGGGTGCATAGAGCCTCAAGCTTTTCTGCAGGCGTTCTCGCAACTCCTGGGCGAGGCTAAACAATGATTCCAAGCCCTCTCGACCCTGATCACTCTGGTGGATCAAAACGGATTGTTCGATCGATGCAAGAAGAACATAGCTGGGACTGGATGTGGCAACCAGCCTCATGCAAGCGCGTACATCCGCCGCCCGCACGTACTCCTCGGAGACGACATGAACGGCACCCGTCTGGCTGAGCGCCCCGAGGGTTTTGTGAAACGAGTGCACGACCAGATCGGCACCGTTGCGGCAACTCGATGCCGGCATAAGATTGCCTATGAAATGGGCGCCGTGGGCCTCATCGACGATGACCGGCAGCCCGTACTTGTGGGCCAGGGCTGAGAGCGACTGGATGTCACTGACAGCGCCGGCGAAAGTCGGTGATGTTATGACTACGGCCGCCAGAGGCTGGCTGCCGCCGTTGAGAATCGCACTTTCAAGGGTAATGGAATCAACCGCGTCCCACAAACCCCATTGGCTGTTCCAAGCCGGCTCATACCATCTTGGCCTCAAGCCAGACAGGATGAGAGCGTGAACTATGGAGCGATGAGCATTGAGCGGCACGAGGATTTCCGTGCCCCGGCCGCTGATTGACAGGATCGCTGCCAGGAGCCCGCCAGTGCCACCAGCCAGTGAGATGATACTGTCTTTGACACCATAAAGGGATGCGATCGCTTCTTCCAGATCTTTCAAAACGTGGCGCGGATAGCTGAGATCATCGAAGTCATTGATTTCAGTAACGTCGAGAGCGAATGTGCTCAGACCCCCCGGAGGAGCCATGCGTGTCTTGTGCCCCGGCATATGAAATGATGCTTTCTCGGCGCTGTGGTGGGCCAGCAGTTTGCCAGCCAGAGTTCGCTCGCCAGGCGCTTGCTCGCTCAGCCGCCTCAGATACGAGCTCCCTGTTGCAGGACAAGGTGTACGATTTTCGATTGTGCAGTCGGTGTCGGTTTTGGCGTTGGGCAATGCCGTTTATTCAGCGCTTAACTGCTTTTGTTTCGATGTCCCGTTGGCCCGCAAGTTGCTAAGAAGAAAGGAAGTGGCTTTCAAGGCCAGTATAACATGCAGCTCCTGAAACACCGATGGCTAAAGGATTCTCGATAGAACACGACGTATGAAGACCTGATACGGAATAGCTATGCTGATAGAGCATAGTAGATAGTCGGTTTATAAAAGCAACTTAAAACTTCCATCTGGCAAGGAATTCCTGCTTGCCTGGTCCGCCGGCACGCGCCCGGCGCATCAGCTTCTATATGCACTAGTATTTCTGGATGCGATGCGAAGATCAAAGAAGAGAATGCTCGGCGAAATAAGGCGGGCTGGACCGAGGCTGAATGCAAGGATAAGTAGACATCCTCGATCCAAACCCGGTCCAGCCCGTGCTTGCCTCATCGACTGGCATCGATGCAGCAGCGCCCTTTTTCATTCATCGCGCTGTTAATCGCGACTGGAGCGAGGCTCAGTTGCAACCGTCAGTGGTGGCATCGCCGTCCTGGTTCCTGCCGTCAGATTTGCCGCCGGGTTTGCCGTCCTGAGCGCCATCCTTCTGCTCGCCTGCATCACTCTGACCGGCGCAGCGAACTCGACAGCTCTTCTTGGTTGGCGAGATGACGGGGTGAACAGGAACCGCATCGAAAACGCCCGAGAATGTTCCACCGCCTTGAGCTTGCCTGGCATCATCGGCAGCCGATTCTGCGCGCGAATAAACGCACCCATCCGGAACATTCATGCAGTCCTCGGTGAAATCGAGCGGGCGCTTGCAAATGAGCAAGGCCAGCAGGGCTCCGGTGAGTCCGACCAGCACGCGTGCGAGATCGGTGAGAACGTAGCCGAAATGCTGCGCAACCGGCTGAGCGAAATACCAGATAAGGATTCCCGCGGCGACCATTGCTGATGCTCGCGCGAGTCCCGTCTGAAGTTGAGCTTTCCAACAGGGTTTCATCATGTCCTCCATTCGGGATGATGTAATCTCGCAACCTGAAGCTTCTTCCCGAACCGGGTAAGCAAGCTGAGGTTGTGCGCTGAAGTAACTTTCGGGTAGGCAGCTTTTGAGATTGAGAATCTGGATTAAAGACAAGCGAGACTAAACCAAGGCTTATGTGCAGCTCAATAAGCTCATCAATAATTCTGATTAGGGTTCATAGAGAGCACATATCCTTGCGATATTCGAGGAAGCGATAATCGAGTTGCAAAGACGAAAATGTCGTTTTTCCGGGTTTGTTTTTGGGGTATGTTGACCGGCGCCCGAGACATGTCAGTCAATTCGCTCAGGCATTTGGAGCACAAGTGCATCGCAAGGGGTGATAAAGGGGCTCGATTAAGAAATGGCGGGGTTCGCGCAACCTGCAGCTTGTGTAACCAGACCAGCGTTTTGCACTGCCCATAGTCTCAAGAGGAATGCGCAGTTATCAAGCCAAGCTGGTTGAAGTCATGCAAAAGCTCATCAGCGCTGCTGAAAAGAATCGCCTGCATGCCGCATTGTATTGCCGCCTCAATATTCTCGGGCAAATCATCGATGAATAAACAGCGCTTCGGCGGCAAGCCACTCCGCCTCATAACTTCGTGATATATGTCATGCTCGGGTTTGGCCGAGCCAACACGATAAGACAGAATCAGCTCATCGAAATGCCGCTCGATATCAAAGTTTTCCTGGATGTAATTGTAGTGATTGTCATTGGTGTTGGAGAGCAAGTAGAGCGGATATCGCCTCTTGAGTTGCTCGAGCAGGAGCGCCATGGTCTCATTTTCCCGGAAGGTCGCATTCCACAGCTCGGTGAACTCTTGCTCGTCTATGTCGGTCGACAAAAGTTTGTTCAGTTCGCGGCGGAAATCCTCAGTGCTGATCTTGCCGACCTCATAGCCGAGCTTGCCGACCTTGGCGAGAATCGGCTGAAAATCCTCAATATGACTCCAGCCCGCTCGCTGCAAAAAGCCCTGACAAACGATTGCCCATTCGAAATCGATGATGACATGACCCATATCAAAAACGACAAGGTCTATCTCATCAGATTGGAATTTGGTTTTGCCTTGATTCACCGCTTTTTTCCGTACCTGAGCAGGACGTCTGAAAGCTCAGCCTAAATTGTATCCGCTTTTTTGCCGAGATGGCAATTTGGTCGTGACACTATATGTGATACCACCAACAAATGGCTTCGCAAAAACCGGCATAAAGCAGCCGATATTGTTGCATAATCAAAACACACTGAGTTCCGGTTGGCGCATCTATCACAACCAGCTAAATGAAGTTTCTAAGAGAACGTGAGTATTTGTTAATACATTCGCGCAGGCTGCGCTAACAGATCTGATCTTTTCATTGAAGATCATGAGCGTAATACCCAAAATGCTTGTGTACCAGAGCTTTAGAAGTTTCAGGCCTGATTACTACACAGGTAGCCTACATGAGCTAAGTTTAAGTGAAGTCCGTCAAAGACAAGCCTCATTAGGCCTCTGGAGTATAAGCAATACAGAGAAAAAGCTTGCTTGCCAAGGAAGAGATTCTCTAGGGTATAGCCATCGTTTTCCCTTTTTCTTCCAGCGAAACCCCCCAGAAGCAAACAAACACGCACCCAAAGCTTTAGGCCAGGCCAACTGCTCTAGCAGAGGATGTTGATTGTCTTGCAACTCGGGGTCTCTTTGTTGCTGATTATCCGCTGAGGCTTAGCACCCTCAGCAAATCCGCCTGGTGTCTTGCATCCGGCGGAACCGAAGGTGAAAACAACATGCCTAAGATCCTTTCCGGTTTTACAACCTGTCCGTCGTGCTCCGTCAAAGGGGTTCCCCAGGAGCCCTACATGGCGCTTCCCACAGACGATGGACGAGTGTTGTGCTTGAGCTGCAAGCACATCACCACCAACATCTCGCGTCACATGCTGGTTCCCACACTGGCTGCCATGCCGCAGGATGTCATCGCGCTGGTTCTCTCCCTCATCTCTACCCCAGCCGAAGGTGATGTTCCGCCGACCTACGAGCTGGTTCGCATCGGTCAAAAGGGACTCGGCTTCCACCAGCCCATGACCGACGCCGACCACGCGCGCGTCGCGCTTGCCGCAATGCAGGAGAACACCGACGTTCTCCTCACTGAAGCGGAACGAGTGGAGATTGCACTCCGCTGCGGTCCGCATGCGCTGCACACCTTGCGCATCTCATACCTGCCCAAAGACCACCAGGTCGCGCAGCAGGTAACTCAGAAAGGTGTGGAGGGTCAGTTCAGCTCGATCCTCGATCGACTCGGTAAGCCCGAGGCATTCGCCTTCAATCAGCTCCTCAAGCTCGGCTTTCAGCCGCAGCTCGCAGGCGTTGATCTCGAATCGGCGATGCGCAGGGTGCCGATGATCAAGGGCAACGCCGGCGGTCAAGGCATTCGTGCCGAGATCTCCTGGGTCGCCTAAGCACGGCTGAGCTTTTTTCTACAGCCCTAACCCGGCAAAACAGAAGAAGGTATCCGTCTACTGCCAAAGAGCGATGAGCGCAAGTCCTGCAGGCCTGGCCTCAAGGCAGCTCATCACTCTATGGCGGGAGGGCGTTCGACAAAGAACAGCCAGTGGAAACTGTCCCCTGGCTCAAAGTTATGGGCGCAAACGCCCATGACGTCCGGCTGCCCGACAGCGTCGCAAGACGCATGTTTGACAGCTGGCAATGTCAACCCGGACGGCTCCTTTCTCTGGTTTCCGCACGAAATGCCAGTCGGCAGTCGTGATGAATCCAAAGGAGCAAAACTATGCGTAACCGACGCAAAATCGTCGCCATAGACCTCTGGAACACCATTCTCACCTCACGGTGGAAATCGCTCGTGCTGCCCAACAGCCGCGAGCCGATTTGGGATGTCCAGGCGGCTCTAGGGCACAAGGTTCTCAAGCAAGGTGAACAGCTGACCGTCGAACCCTGCGAAGACTTTCGCCGGTTCTGCCTCACCGAGCGCATTCCCGATACCAAGGCATTCCTCGAGGCTGCTGGCCGCGCATTCAACTGCAAACCAACACCCGAGAGCCTGCGCGTTTTCGAAAGTATCCTGCGGGCTGAAGCCGGTAACATCGCGCGATTCGAGGACGTCAACTGGACGCTTCGAGAAATCATCGCGCGAGGCTACATCCCAGTTGTGATCAGCAACATCTGGATCTTCGTCATCGCGCGCATCTTCGAGATGAACGGATTGGGCGAGTTCTTCCCACCCGAGCAGCGAATCCTTTCCTGCGAAGTGGGTTATCGCAAGCCCGACCCGCGCATTTACCTGGAGATGTTCCGTCGTTTCAAGGTCACGCCCGACCAGTGTTACATGTTTGGCGACGACCCGGAATACGACGCAATTGCCAGCCACAAACTCGGCGTCAAAGCAGGTCTCATCGATCGCACCGGCGAGCACGCTCTTGCGCACTTGCCGGAGGGAATCGAATACCTGCACTCGTTCCACGAGATCATCAACGTTCTGGACAAGGAGGAAAGACAGGCCGCCTGATCATCCGGCAACGTTCCTTACAAGGCACGGGCCCGTAGGTTCAGCTCAGGCTGAGCCGATCCGGCTTTGTGCTGCAACGCCGCGGGATACAACCCGCCGCTTACTGTTTGGAGACCAACATGAACATCGAAGAAGCAAAGTCGCACGGGGCCTACTGGTCGCCCGACTCAGCGTCGGACCTCCTCAAGGGCTTCGAGCGCCTTTCGGGCCGAATCAAGGCCAAGAAAGAGTTCTTTGAGGTCAGTGAACAGTCCACCCTCAACTTTCGGTGCACACCTACGACGCACACCGATCTCCCTCACGGCCAGATCTTTGCCGATGAGGGAACGGGGCGCCTCGTGCGCGTGACCATGGTAAAGAAAGGACTGACAACCCCAGCTGCTATCGAGCGTGTCAAGGCACTTCTCGGTGGCAACCGACGCCGCATCCGCATCACCTACGCGGGGCTGAAGGATCGCTGGGGAGTGACGGCGCAGTGGATCGTCATCGAAGGCGCCGATTACGACGAAGTTGTGCGTAACTGCATGCCGTCGATGGAGGAGCTTGACCAGTATGGCGTGTTCATCAAGGATGCCGTCCGCACGGACGAGCACCTGGGACGCGGCAAGCTGGTCGGGAACCACTTCAGGATCAAGGTCCTCATGGACCCCAAGCCTGCGGGCTCGGCCGGTCAGCTGACGTCGCGGACGAAAGCCGAACTGGACGAGTACATGCGCCGCACGATCAACCACCTGATGACGCGTGATGGGATCGTCATGATCCCGAACTTCCTGGGCGGACAGCGGCTCGGAAAGCGTCGTAACCTGTTTGGTGTCGCCTGGGACTTCATCCACGAAGGCCCCGAAGCCGGCATCAAGCGGTTCATCACCGAAACTTCTCCCTTCGAGAACGCCAGTGCGACCGAGCTCCGCACTCGCCTCGGGGCGCTGTGGGCAGAGGCCGAGCAAGCCGCTGCACACAACGGGTCGAGCATCGCCCATCAGAGAAAGCAACTGCTGGCGATGAAGGAGCTGCTGGAGGAAGGTGGTGGAGACCGCCAGGCTTACCAGCGGCTGAACATGACCTGGGAGAAGAAAATCATCTGCCAACTCGTTGCCTGCCCGGATTACATCCGGTGCATGAGCGTGCTGGAGGATGATTTCTCGCTGTGGACGGGGGCTTACCAGGGTTTCTGGTTCAACCAGATCCTGGACAAAGTCCTGCGCGGTGAGATCGAGCTCGACAACCAGGACGATCCCGAGGCCGAGATCCCCCTCGTCTTCGACGATCGCCGGGCAATGTACTTCTACCACCGTTACATGCCGGAGGCGGTTCCTGCGCGGATCGATCCGAGCGTGCGGCGTTTGTTCTTGTCCCCGCAATACAAGAACGACCGCGGACCACGTCGGCCCCTGTGGGTGGCGGTGGACGAACTGGAGTACGACTGCGAGGACGGAGCGGTCAACCTGCGCTTCCGTCTGCGCAAAGGGGCGTACGCTACCAACTTCCTGGGCATCATCTTCCGCCTCACCGGCTGGGACGAAAAGACCGGCGGCGAGGGTGGTGAACAGATTGCCTGATGAGCCAGAATGATGAGATCAGCTGAACTGGCATGCCAGTAGCTCATCGCGTGATTCTCAGCGGGCAAGGCAGGAATGCTGAGTTATCCTGAGGTAAGTCAATGGCTTGCCTTGGGATAACTCTCATTCCGGCATAGTCTGGAAGCGAGAGTTAGTCGGGGTGCTCGGTTGCGCCTCGATCGAGTTGCGGTACCACCCATGGTACCGCTGTACTAGCACAAGCGATTGGAGAATAAGATGAAGTTCGTGGAAACCTCGGGCGAGAACCAGAAGGTCACGCGCAACGGCGCCAACACTCGCCCCGACCTGGGCAGCCAGACCGACGACGCGGACGAGAGCGATCAGCTCCCGGCCGGCAAGCGCACTCGCGGACGCCAGGAGCAGCAGCTCGACGCCCGCAAGGCTCG
>JAJPJO010000500.1 GCA_021324135.1 Pseudomonadota bacterium | reverse complement strand
TCGGCGTCGTAGATTTGTTCGGTCATGATTTATCTCCTTTGACATTCTATGCCATTGGAGCGAAAAGCTGTAGTCAAGCGTCCATTTTTCGGGGGCCAGGCCACCTAATGAGCCAAGAATGACGATTTTTGGCCTCGTCAAAAAATTTGTTGAAACGCCTCTACCATAGCCCTTGGACATGCCGGCCAGGAAGTTGAGCCAGAGATTCTTGAGCACGCTAACGGCGGCCCTCCGCTTTGAAGAAGAAACCTCTGGCTTTCAGCTCGGCAAGACCCTCTTTGGTGATTACATATTCGCTGCCTATTCTCAATTCCGTTGGCGGAGACGAACCCAATTCCTTGCCGGTGTACAGCTTGCCGTCACCAGCCATATAGAGACCACCCTCGGGATCCACTTTAATCAACCCGCGCTTCACCATTGAGTCGTACACGTCTTTTGGCAGCGCTAATCCGACGACCTCACCGTTGACGTTACCCTCCTTCAAAGTGTAAGCGCGCGCACCATTCATGGTGTCAGTCAAGTAAAACTCACCCTTGATTCCCTTTGGCGAAATGTGTTCAGGATCAAGATTCTTGCCCTGCTGCTCGACCAGCTTTTGGGCACCCTCGCCATCGCAACCATGCACCATGACGACAATATCGCCCTCAGGGATTTTGCCTCTGACACCGGCCATATGCGCCGCTACTCGCAATTGCGAAACCGGCCATGCTGATGCCAGCTTCTTCAAATCGGCATTGTCGGGTGTCTCTCTGAGCCTGTTCGCAAGCCACTCTAACTGCTTCATGTGCATGAAGAAGTCGGGTTTGTCGAGCGCATTTCTGCCTCTGTAGTTTGGATCTTTGGCTTTCTGCAGCATCTTCGGCAACTCTGTGCGGATGAATGAATCGAATGCCTCCCTTTGATCGGCATCCATGTGCTTTCTAATTTCCTTCCCGTCCTCGAAAGCCTTTTTCTGGTAGTTGATTAACTCGGGATTGGCATGGAATTGCGATGGCACTTGCAAAGCCAGTTCAAATGCCTTCTGCGGCGAATCGATCAAAGCTTTGGCTTCGCCCGGCTTGAAGAGCGGAGCATCCTGGGCAGCCTGAGCTTTGATAATGGAACGCATATGATCGGCGTGTGACCCTTCAAGACCAAAGAGAGACCTGGTCGTATCGGCATCCAGATGGCCGGAATCGATTGCTTTGGCAATGGCGGCGGCATCAGGGTCAGCAGCCACTTTAGCTATGAGAGCGCCATCCTTGATCTTGCCCGAGGCGGCCAGATCAAGACCGATCTTTCTGGCATTGGGCTCGAGCCCCATCAGCGTGCCTAAGCTGCTCTCATCGAAAACGCCTGCATCAAGTGCTTTCCTTACAGCCTTGATCTCTTTGCCATCAGGATTTTGTTTGAGCATTTTATCGATCGCTGCCACAGCGTCATTGCTTGATGACTGCTTGGCCAGCAGTTTGTCAATGACAGCGGCCATATCTTCATTGCCCTTATGAGCATTCTTGATGCGAGCCACTTGATCCTGATTGATGTGATTGAGCGTGGCTGCCTTCAGCAGTTGAGAGCGCAATGAAGGATTTTCGGTGGATAGAATACCCTCATGCAAAGCTGGATCTTTTGATGCCACACTCAAGTGAGTGCGCGCTCTGGATCCATGAGCGGCCGGCTCGGTGGACTGCAAATCCTTGATCACCAGCTGAATGTGCCCATCAGAGAATCGCGGTTGTTTGATCATCCAGGCGAGGTCGGCAGCGCTGGCAGGATCTAACTGCAGCAATCCTTTAATAACAACGAGCGGGCGATTCAAGCTGCCGTCGAGATGACCGCTGACCAGTTCGACAGCTTGCCTCAGCATGGCATGCTCGGCCGGCCCGCCGTTTGCCAGGCGTGATACCACCTCTGGTGTCAAAACGGCATCGACGGCCGGATTGCCACTGGCTTGATTCTTCAGACGCTTCATGACAGTGTCGAGAGCTTCTTTGGAAACGCGATCGGAGTTGAAAATATCGCGAAGCGCGGTTTGTTCTTTCTGCGGCAGTTTGAGAAATTCCTCAGCCTGAGCGAAGGTCCGAGTTCCTCTGGCATTCCTCAAAGCATCGAGCGCCGGCTTCATGCCGTTTAAGATCGACTTGAACTCTTCGGGTTTGGCCAGGCCTTCATGCAGCCTGTCTCGCAAACGCCACGCCGGCTGGGTTTGTCCGTTGGACTTGATCGCACCGGTGTTCAGTCCGTCAGCGAGCGTGCGCAGCTCTGCCGGCGTAAGATTCATGAGAAGATCATTGACCTCTTTGGCAGGCAGCTTCGCGAGTTGCTCCACCGCATCCGGTGACAAAATTCTACCCGGCTCGCCAGGAGCTTTTTTGGCCATCAGATTCATCATGTCGGCAATGTCTTTGGCCGCCTCGGGATGAACGTAGCCACCATTAAGCAGTTCCTGAAGTTTTTCGACCGAACGACCGAGCGCGTCGTGCTGTGGCTGGGGCAGATTGCCTTGCATGGTCGAGGCACGGTCGGCGATGTGACTGTTGGCCTTTGCCACCTCAGTTGGTGTCACACTCGGGCCGGCCGTTCTATCTAAAGCAGCCTTGAAGCGGTTAATTTCATCAGGCTTCAAGCCACAATCTCTGAGCGTTTGCAGAAAGGCGTCGCGACCGGGATCGGGCGGCTGCGGTTTAAAGCCGGGCTTATCTGGCGGTTTGGGAGGCGGTGTTTTGCCGGCGACCGGCGTATCAGGCGGTAAATTCTCGGGCGCCACGTGATGGTGAGTCCGGCTTTGCCATATGTCGAGGATCTTTTGCAAAGCCTTTTTTCGCTCCATGAGTTCGCCTGGACACTGCTTACCGGTGCGCTCATCAACATGAACGACACTCTTGCCGTCTTGGCTGATGCACCAGGTTTTACCGTCAATGCCAAATAGCGGCGTTCCATCCGGTGCGCAAGGAACTTGCAAAGGCTGCGTCACTATCTTCGCTTTCACCGGTCCGGCGGCATCGACAAGACCTTGCAATTTGATCTTCTCGGCCTCCAGTCCCTTGGGACAATCTTTGCCCATGAGCTCTTCATAGTGGACCACTTTATTGTTGGCGTCCAGGCACCATGTATGACCATCGATACCGCCGATGCCATTGCCGTCGGTGCCGACCGGTATGCGCAGCGGCTTGCCGTCCGGACCGAGCTCATGAACGAGCGTGTCGGGAAAAACTCGCTCAACTCGAACGTATCCGTTTGGATAATCGTTCGGCTTCAATCTGGTTGGGTCTTTTCCGACCACGGTGGGATCGAGAGCGAACGTTTTGGGCTGCATGATTCTGTATCTTAGGTACGAACCATCAGGACCTTTGTGAGCATCATCATGCAGAATCAAGCCGTCGCCATTGCGAGTTAACTCAACCCGGCATTTCGGCGGGATTTCGATGCGATACGGTCTGCCGTCGGTGCCGATCATGTCGATCGTCATGCCAGGCGTATCAGGTCTGGCTGCTGCGAAATCAGGCGCTTTTCCAGCCTGATCCTGAGCGATTCTGATTTCCGGAACACTATTGTCTTTTTGCTTGGGACCGCGCCAGACGAGGTCCTTGCCGTCCTCGTGCAGCGTGTTGTTGCCGCTGTTGCGAACCCGGCTGTTGGCCAGATCGATAAGCACGCGTATGCGCGCCCGCGCCAGATCGATTGCCAGAGATTGATAATCAGCCACCTTCGGCAAATTGGGACCGGGCTTAGCCATCTTGTTGCCGACTGTTATGTCTGATTGAATCCGCCTCAAACTCGAATTCAAGCCGCTCAAACCCGCTTGCAAGTCGTCATAGGAGATTTTGTTCTGGAGGAAATTCTTCAACTGATCGATTGCCGCATCGACGTTTTCCGGCGATTTCAGTATTTCGTTAAGCCGATTGATTACCGCGTCTTGTTTGTTCAGCTCATTGATCAAATCGCGCAGATTGGCTTCCTCGGCGGCTGGAACCTTGCCTTTGACATGCTTGTTGTAGTCGAGGCGCTCGCCCTCCGGAGCGGCACTGCCAAGCTCCGCCAGACGAGAGCGAATGTAAGTATCAGCCTTTTGCATGTCGGCGACCAGACCCTCTCTCAAGGGCTTCAAATGCTCCGCCCTGGTGTCGGCGGTTTGCTGATCCAAACCTTTCCAGCCCTTATCAGAGCCAGAGGGCGGCTTGCCGGACTTCAATTCCTCGAGCGCCTTAATCAGATCCGGCGCGGCGGCGCGCATGGCCGCTTCGCCCTTCTGCCCGGCAGCCAGTTTCAGTTGCGCCTGCCCCAGCGGTCCCAGATCGGTAGAGAACTTATCGATGGCGCTAGCCAGATCGGGCATCTGGTTGCGAATCTCGGGCATGTGCTCTTGCAGCTTCGCCAGAGAATCGAGCACCTCATTGAGCGATTTGCCGTTTCTGGCTGTGCTTCTCAGGTCGGCCAGGTTTTTGTTCAGTTCCTTGACGGCCTTTTGCGCTCCCTGAGAGAGATTCGGCAGCTTGAATGAACCGACTGCCCCCTGCACCTTAGTACCTAAGGTATCGACTGCCGACTCGATGCCAGGGCCGTTCAGAACATTCAGTTCTTGAAGCGGAAACTTCAAACGCACGTTATTGCGCGTCATCTCATTCCAAACGCTCGTCTCCATCTGACCGCGCAGCTTCTGAATCTCGGCAACTTCTTTGGCGTGATCCTGGCAGAATTTATTGAGCGCCTCGGGATTGGCGAGCATGTGCTCGAGACTCTTGATCGGAATGCAGCCGTCCTTGAGAAGGAACGAGAGCACTTCTTGAGCCTCGGGCGTGAAGCCCGCCTTGGCTACCTTCTCGAAAAGGTCGGCGTAATTGACGCCTTCTTGTTTGGGCATCGACAAAATCGTTTCGCACAGCGCTCTGGTCGTCGGCGATTCGGCCAGCTTCTTGAGCGTATCCAGCTCGCCTTCCTTCAAGTAGCCATCTTTGACGGCCCGACCACAGAGATCGCGCACAGGATTCTGCTCTACAGCTCGGGCCAGGTAGTCGACGAAAACCGGATCTTTGACGAAGTCTTTAGGCAAATCGCCGCGAGCAGCCAGCTCCTTGAGCTTAGCGGTAAGATTGCTCAAGTCCGTGGTCTTCGCTGCCTCCTTCACTTCTGCAAGAGCATCAATCACTTTATTCAGTTTCTCCGGCGGCGTGTTCTTCAGCAGCTCCGGCATCCTGTCAATCAAGACCTCGCGCGCACCGGGCGGACTGGAGTTTATCAGCGCCTCCATTTTGCCTCTCGTCGCACCATCGGCGATACCACGCACGGCCTCGTGGCCGTCCAGCCATCTGAACACCTGCGCCCGGGCATCGACGTGGTGCCCGCCAAAGTGGTGCTTGAGCATGTCGAGGCTCCAGCCCGAATCGTAAAGGGCGAGAATCGCTTCTTGCTCGAGCGTCTGCCTGCTTCGCTTGCCGTTGCCATTCAAAGCACTTTGCTCTTCTGCAGAAGGATTGGCTCGGTCGCGCAAGAATTTTACATAGGTGGGCGACATCGCCTTGTTGCCATTCGCCTCTTGCAAAACGTGCAGCCGCTCTTCCATAGCCACCAGCGACTGCTCGGCAAGCAGTCGTTTGCCCTCGGCGCTGGAGCGGAATTGATCCACGGCGCGCTGGGCATCGGCGGAAACTGGCTGATTCCCAACCGGCTTGCCGGTGGCCAGATCGAACTTGGCACCATCTATGGTGACCTCCACTTTTGGAAATTCACCGACTGTCTCACCGTTGGGCCCTTTTTTGACCTTACCGGTGCCCGACATGTTCATTTCCATGAAATCTTGAAGCATGCGGGCCTGATCTGCCGGTAGCGCTCTCTTGAATGCCGCCAGGTCGAATTCAGCCGGAACGGCTTCCATAGCCGTTTTCGCCGGCATGGCCTTGGGATCGCTCACCAACTCATAAGCTTTCTGATAGTCTCCGGCCATGAAGTTCCGCGTGAATTCAGCCAGTTGGGCGAGATGCTGTTTGCCGGCTGCGGTCTGCTCCCACTTCCTGCCGTTTACATCGACCTTTTCCTCCGGCGTGCCCATCGTTCGGACAGCCGGGTTGTGACCGGCCGGTGCCACTTCCAGTGGTGGTCTGCCCGCGCCTCTTGCCGCAACGTTTTCAGCTTCAATCGGCTTGGCCCCTTTGACGCCTATTGGAGAGACGATAAATTTGCCTGCTCCGTTCGCCTTGACGTCGTAGCCGCGCATTTGCATTTCTTTCACCCAGGTGGCTTCGGGCACACCTTCGGCCAGGCGGAATGAAAGTTTGTTGTTGTGAAAAACGGCGCTATGCAAAACACCTTGCCCAATCATCATGAATGTGTTCTTGCCTACACCCAGGATGAATTTGGCAGCCTCGGGCAAATGCTCCATCTCCTCTTTGCCGAACAGCTTCTGGGCGCCGACATCGAGAGCCAGATCGACTCCGGTGAAACCCATGTTGATCAGCACTTCTCTGCCTAAATTGCCCATGAACTGCCGGGCGAATGAGCCGGCCGTGCCTTTGCCTTGTTGCGCCAGAAGCATGCGCTCCGTTTCAAAGGCCACCTGGCGCGCATTGGCCGGAGCCGAACGGAAGAGGGCTTTGACCGCTTCTTTGCTGTTCATGCCGCCGCCGATCCGGTTGGCCAGGCCGGCCGAAACAACGAAGAGCGCCCAGTCGCGAGCGATCTCGAGAGCATACGGACCAAGCACATCGGTGCCGTAATGAACGAGCATGTCTCCCAGCCCGTCGAACTTGCCCTTCTCGATGTCGCGCAAGAAGTTACCGTAACGGGAGCCTTTGTTGTCATAATTGCCCCAGCCGGTGTAGCCGTCCTTGTTCACCTGGAAGAGAACTTCGTTCGTGACTTCGCGGGCCGCCAGACCAACGACTGCGACCCACAATCCTACTGCCGCCGGAGAGCTGACACCGAAGGTAGCACAAGCTGCGACCGTGGCCGCACACGCCGCGAGAGTGACACCAATCAAGACACCATTCTCTTTGCACCAGTTGGTGAATGTAGCGGCTGTGATACCACCATCGAGAATGCGATCGAGCATCTGGCGAACTTGCTCGTTTGGCTTAATCGGATTACCCTTCTCATCGGTTGTCTTGTCCATCACCTCGGGATAATGCGGACCGGTCGGATCGAGAAGATTGTGCATGCCCTTGAAAGTCTTGATCCGTTTCTCGAGTTCCTCGATTGTTTTTTGATCGTGCTTCTCGGGATGGGCTTTCATCTCGTCTACAGCCCGTTTCATATCGGTGATTCGATCGGAAAGGTTGCGCAGGTCCTCCGGCGTCACCTTATTCATGGCGTTTTTGATCACCCGCGCCTTGTCTTGCATGACTGCGATCGTGTCTTCATAAACACTGCCTTTCATGGCGGCACCAAACATTTTGCTCAGTTCGTTGAGGTTGTCTCCCATCTCACGTGAAACGCCCGAGAACTTACCCAGGGTTCGATCAGCATCAAGACGAGCGAGCATGTATGTTCGCAGTGCTTCGGTGTCGAGCATCTTCGGATCATTACCGAGCTGCAACAGTCCGCGCGCCTCTGGTTTGTCGGTGGCACTGGGATTGTCCTTATCGACAGGCAAAGTGCTGAAGGCCGGCTTAAAGCCAAGCACTTCCTGGAAGCCCTGGCGTCCTTTACGCTGGTCGTAGCGGACCCCGGGTCCGCCATCGCCGGTGGTGTATCCCGGTATGGTATCCCAGTGGGCGGCGTTGCGCGCTTTCAGCCTGCGCATCAGGCTTTCGCCTTGCAAGGTGTTGTCCTTTGAGACGGTCAGATCTTCCCAAACATTGGGAGCCAGTTGCGAGAGCATCGGACCGTGATCTTTCCACATCTGCATGGCCATCCGGTCGGCACCGGTTTGATCGCCACTGTTCAGCAAGCGCTGATACTCTCTTGCCTGCCTGGCCAGCTCCAAGCCACCCTGGCTCTGCTCCAGGCGTCCCTTCTCTTCTTGCTTCTGCTCGATTTCAGCGGTCAATTGAGCAAACGAACGTGCCAGGCGGGTTTGCTCTTCATTGAGCTTGGCGTCCCGGCCGTTGTCGCCGGTAAAGAAGCCGATGAGCTGGCGGCCGAAGTTGGCTCCCTTTTCGGTTTTCTCGACGAACTCCTTGAGGTTGTGCTTCTTTTCGTCGCTCTTTTCCTTGATCTTGTTGGTTGCTTGCTCAATCGATTTTGCACGATCCTTTTCGATCTCTTTCACTTCAGTCGTCAGATCGCGAAGCAGAGCCTTGTTGTGTCCTTCGCCAAGCAATCCCTTGTACATCTGCGCCGCTACGAGCTGGCCGTTGACCTTGGCATTCGCCCAGCGATAATTCTCTTTGTCCTCGTCGCTCATCTTGTCCCAGTTGAGCCGTTTCTTCTCCTCGGGTTGAGGTTCGCTCACCCATCCGGGTATGAGGGCTTCCTTTTGCTTGTCAGTCAGTTTGTCCCAGCCCATGAGCCTGGCCCGCTCGACACCCGGCATCGAGTTCACCAGGCTGATGTTTTCTGTCACCCGGCGCAGAACTTGATCGCCGCTCTCTTTGTCGGTCTTGTAGAGCTCTTTGATCCGATCGGCGATCTCAAACACGGTCGGTGGATCGCCGGGTTTTTTGGTTCGGTAGTCAGTTCCCTCGACGCCCAGATTCATCAGGATTGCCGCTGCCGGCCGGGGCACTTTGGCGTGATCGACGATGCGATTGATCTGCTGCGCCAACTCTGGCTCAAACGGCTTGCCTTCGATGTAATTGAGCAGAGCCTGCTTCAAGTTGTTGCTGTCTCGGCTTTCAATGATCTTGAAACCGCCCGCTTTGAGCGGGTCGCCGGCGGCCATGGGCCAGGGCAGATCTCTGAACGCCGCATAAGCCAATTCACGCGGACCGGGATCAGGACTGCCATCGGGTGCATTGGGCGCTTTGGCAAGAACGCCGAGCAGCGTTTCTGCAACTGCAGCTTGAAATTGCTTGGCCTGATCACCTTCAATGCCCAGACCCTTGAGGACACCAAGACCGTTTTTGCTATTGGCGATCGTCTCCTTGATTTTGGCGGCTTTATCAGGTTCAATCTTGGCGTTTTTCAGCACCTCGTCGAGGTTGCCTTTATTGGCGACCGCCTGCTTGATTTTCTCGGCGTTTGGACCTTTGATGCCAAGCTCATTGAGAGTTAGTTGCAGATTTTGAACGACCAGATTATGTTTTTCGTCACCGCCGAAGGTGGCAAGCATCTTCACCTGATCGACGCTCAGATGTTGGGCGAATGCGCCCATGGCCAGAACCGAATCGAGCCTCGTCTTGTAATCAACGTCTTTGCCGGTGATATTTTTGCTCAGCTTATCCAGAATGACATCGCGCGCTTCTCTGGGTATATCGTCTGATTTTTGCTGGAAGCCGCGGATGACTCGTTCCGACAATCGCGAGCTGATCAGATCGGCGTCGGCCTTTTGCCAGTGTGGGGACATGGAGAACATGCCATCTATGGCGCTGATGTGAGCCTTCGACTCCGGCTCGGCTTTGCTGCGCTCGTATCCCTCGCGCAATGCCAGGTTGGTCCTCTCGATCAGAGGCTTCGTGTTTGAATCTTTCGCCACCGATCCAAGGGTAGCGAGAAGCTCGCTTTTGTCTGCAAAACGCGGATCCGTTTTACCCAGGTCGTTGATGTGCAGGAGAGACTCGACCACTGTATCGCGCACCCCGGGCTGTTTTCCCAGCTGCTCCAGCACCGCTCTGGCTCGCGCCGAGGTCGGCGGCGCAGGGATTTCCGCGCCCTCGCTATCTCTGTGCACGGTGGCGGCTCGATTGCCGTCAGCCATACCGCCGGTGATACCACTCAAAATACGAATACTGGCGACATCGTGTTCTCTGGCGAGCTGCTCGAGGCGGGGATAATGCTGCGCCAGGATTTCATGATCGGCGCCTTTGAGATAAATGTCCGCCAGCGGTGCCGTTCCTTTTGCCTTGGAGTCGAGAGCCTCGAATATGCCCGACATCACCTCCGCTTTCGATTCGCCTTTGATGCCGTTTTCCAGAATTTGTCTGAATTTCTCCTTCAGCTCCGGATTTTTGCCGCTATCGTTCAATTGAGCAAAAGAGAGTGCTGCAGCCGACGTTTCTTCCTTTGTCAGCTTGCCGGACTTGCTGCGCTCGAGCAGCGCATCGGCTGCCTTGCCGATCAGCTCCACTCTCAGCGCCTCGGGCATGCCGCGCAAATCCGGAACGTAAATCGGCTTATCACCAATGCCCATTTGCAATGAGCTCTTATCGAGATCGGAGGGCAGGCTCGGATGCTTTTGAAGCCAGCCGGCGATATCCGAGCCGTCGAGATTGCCGACGAGCAGAGCCGAAAGACCGCCTCTGGCATAAGGATTATCGGCTTTAGCTTCGCGCAACAGCGCATCGGTTGCCTGGCGAGCCAGCGCCGGATCATTGCTGTTGGCGGCTTGGCTGATCGATGTTACGGCTTCCTGGGCAGTCGCCCATTGCTTCCACTCGCTTGCGTACGGGTTGGACTTGCCTTCATCCCTGGTCGAGGCGGCGATTTCGTCGTTGAGCTTGGCCAGTGCTTTTCTGTAGTCTTCAGGCTTGGCGTTCGGACCCAAATCTTTGACGGCTCGCAGAGCGCGGAACTGATTTTGCTGCTCGCTGCCATCAGAGAGATGCTGATTGAGAAGGTTGAGCGCCTTCAGAGCTTTGTTGGTATCGCCCGACTCGATGTCAGCCAGCGTGCGCTCGAAGGTCTGACCGGCGGCTCTGTCGAATTTGAGCACCGCATCGCGTGCCGGTGCGTGCACTGTGGTATCGACCTGTCCTTTGATTTCTTTGAGATGCTCGGCTACTTTCTTGAGCGCCTCAGCCTTCGCCTCATCGCTTGAGCCTGGATTGCCGAGTGTTTGCAGCGCGTCCTTGACGGTTTTATTCGTGCGCTGCAACGTGTCCAATGATTCCAGTGTTTTTAGAACCGGCTCGAATTCATAAGTCAAATGCAAGTTGTCGCGACTGAGCTCTTTGAGCTCGCGCAGCGATTGCGCGCGTCTCTCCGGCTCGGGTTGTTTGAGCGCCGCCCTCAGATCCTTAACCTGCTCGGCTGTCAGTTCCTTTCCGAAAAGCAGGTCTTGAACCGGTTTTCTAGCTGCCTGCGGAAGCTGATTGCGATCGAGCGCTTCTTGAAGCATGGTCGGCAGCATGTAGTCTTTGTCGTTCAGGCGGAACGGCTTGTCCTCTTTGGGTAAGGCATCACTGAGCGCCTTCTTTGCTTTCGCTCCGTTTGAATCGCGCAGGAGCATATCCGATACAAGACCATCGACTTTTATCTGGCGCTCTTGATCTTCGCGTTTGGCCATTTGCAGGAGGCGCTCGAGCTGCTCGGGATTACCTAAAGCCTCGGCGATTTTGCCCACCGGCAGTGCCTGAATCTTGGCGGCCCAGGAATCAAGAGGGCGCAACTGAGTTTGAAGACCTTGTTTGATCTCGGGCTTTTCGAGCAACTTTTGGATGGTTTCCTTGTCACCGTCCATGATGGCATTGCGCATCTTAACGCCGTCCGGTCCGAGCTTGCCGATGTCCGCCACAAGCTGCCTGGCTCTTGGATCGACCTGAGCCAGCTCGCCTAAACGGACAAGCGATTTGGACGCTGCTTCCGGGTCGTGAATGTTATTGAGTGTCTCACGCGCTACCCCTGCCAGTCCTGCCTGTTGAGCGAAATCGTTGAACTCTCGGTCGACATATCCGCGCAGCTGGGTCGAGGCCATGCGATGCAAATCGGAGTAAGCCTCCCGGCTGCCCGTGCCCCCCTGGGTTGCTTTGATGACCTTCTCGGCCGCTTGTTTTTCTGCTTCTTTTGCCTCGCGCTCGACAGCCTGGCGGGCGTCTTGCACATCTTTGGGATTGACGCCCATGGCCGGTTTCTTGGCCAGATGATCGAGATAGTTGCTGGCCCCTTCCGGCTTTTTATTCTTGCGCTCGGCGTACTCTTGCCTGGCCAGATCCTTGAGGGCCTCGGTCTTTTTCTTCTCGGCATTCAGTTTTTCTTGTGGTGTCGCAGTTGGTGACTCGAGCGTTCGGCTCGCGTCCGCCAATCGGAATGCAGCATCAATTGTAGAGAGCTGCTTCAGGGGCATGAATGCGGAGAGATTGCCGTTTTGCACGTCCTGTCTCAAAAGATCCAGAGCTTGCTGGCGCTCGACGTCGGTGGTGGCATAACGATAATGATCGAGCATCAAGCGAATCGTTTCGTGATGCGTCAACTCTCGCTGATACGGTGGCACCTTCAAGTGCTCGCCGATTAAGGCCAGACGCTTCTGTGGATCCATGGGCGGCCCGGCTGGCCAGTTCGCGTCCAGTCCTTTGAGGAGCTTGAGAACCTCCAGGTTTTGCAATGCCCGCTGCGCTTCCGGGTCGCCTGCGCCGGCTTGCTGCTCGAGTGCCCCTCTGGCTGCGTCTTGCTGCCGAGCGACATTAGGGTTCTTACGATCACCATTGGTGGCATCATAGGCCATGCGCGAGGCGCCAAATGCGTTGCCGTCCAGAGATAAGCCGGCCTGAGCCGCCTGGGCGCGCAAATCGGCTCTATCTTTGCCGTCGGCAGCCTGTTTTAGACGGGCAAATTGATCCAGCTTGGCCGGATCGCCGCCCATCTCTTTAAAGACCGCCATGAAGTCTTTATTCTTGTGGGCGTCGGCGAGCACTGCCTGGAGCTGAAAGATAGGGGACTTTACGACTTTGGGATCGGCTCCCATAGCATCGATTAACGTGCTTGTAGCGCCAGCCTTATCGCCGTTTTTCAAATACATGTTAGCGAGAACCAGCCTGGCGTGAGCTCGATGCAAATCGGGATCGCGCACCTCGGCCAGACCGGCTTTCAAACGCTCATCAGCATTTCCCTCAAATGCCTTAGCGAGCGATTGCAGATATTCCTGACGCGCCTGGCGCAACTGCGGATTCCGCGCCAGAGCGTCGAGCATGGCAATGCGCTCTTGCTG
>JAJPJO010000494.1 GCA_021324135.1 Pseudomonadota bacterium | reverse complement strand
TTTCTTGAATCAGCGTTTGCACAGACGAACCCATATCAATATACACGGCAATATTAATATGCAAGCGTCTTACACCTTACATCAGCACTAAGAGCATCAGATCATTTGCCGCTTGCCAGCGACAAGAGAAAACCTTCAATGACCTTGTGATAGTCGAAATTCAAGGGGCAATGTCCAGCTCCATCCAGGCGAATATATTTCTTCGGCTCCAGACCGATTCGAAAAAGTTCATCCGCGTTACAAACTGAAATTGTCGGATCCGCAGTTCCGTGCACGATCAAAACAGGAGGGTGAGGCTGCCTCAGACAGGTCCTGCATTCAAGCTCAGTCTCAGGGAAAAGAAAGCGCGGATAAATATAGAGTATTGGAAAACGCTGTTGAGCGCATTCGCACAAACATGCATAAGGAGAGAACAAGATCAGCCCTGCATGTGTTGCCAAAGGGCGCATCTATCATGCAGAATAGCAGCAATCTCAAAGATGACAGTGCAGAAAAAGAGCGAATGAATCGAGTTCTAAATCACCTGAGCATATCCTGGAGCATTATTGTGCTTGCCCTGGTGATGTATACCGACTTCGCTTTGCCAAAGGTAGTTTGCATCTCAGATTATCTTATGACCTTCCATACAGCCGGTCGGCTGATCCTGGAAAACAGACCCCGAGATCTTTATCCACCGCCTGGTGCGACATCATTTGTCGACGCGCCTTTCGACCGCGCATCGCACCGCATAGTGCCCGAGTTGCAACCATCATCGACATCCGAGTACATGTACCCGCCATTGTGCGCTCTCTTCTTTACTCCCTGCAGCCTGCTGCCTCCATACTACTCGATTGCTGCCTGGCAGATACTCTCGATCTGTGCACTGCTCGGCTCGGCATATTTTCTGGTGAGCGGCATCAAATATAGTGGCATGCTCGACGGCGTTAAGAATTCGCCTTCGGGTCTGGCTGGTCTGCGCGCCTGGGCATTCCTGGCCTACCTGCCTACGACAATTACAATATGGATAGGACAGGTGGGGCTCATCCTGGGCATCTTGCCGCTCTGCGCCGGCTATTATTTTGCCATGAGGCAGAGACCGCTCTTGTCCGGCTTGCTTTGGTCTCTTACTATCTTGAAACCGCAATTCATGATCCCCGCACTGGTGACGATGGCTGTGCAGTGCCTCAATCGTCGCTTTAAGACAGCAATCGGATTCTGTCTGGGCGCCGCCTCGATCGCGGCTTTGAACGTCATTTTATTCTCACCCTCAATGGTCATGGACTGGCTGCGCTGCCTCAAGCTTAGCGATGCCGTTTATTCAAATATCAAATTTGGTGTTGCCAGTCATTTGATGATTAGTTTGCCGCGTGCCGTCATATTACTGTTCCCGGTCGAGCAGCAGCCTCCGGTGCGCCTGCTTGTATTTGCTCTGGCCGGCATACTTCTGCTCGTGACACTCTTCGCTTTGTTCAAGCAATCTCGCTTGCTGGCTGACGCCAAACTGCTCGATACAATGTCCCTGGCGCTAGGTGCCTTTACGGCACCACTAGTGGTGCCGTATCTCTTCCTTTATGACCTTTGCATCTGGCTTATACCAGGCGTTCTAGCCATGAGAGTCCCTTGGCCAAACGCCATCAGCACAAGAGTTAAGAATGTCATGATTGCGGCATGGTTGTTGTCCAACCTCTATACGATGATTGTCATTTGCAGCACCCGCCTGGCCTCACCGATTCTTTTCGTGATCAGCGTAATCGTTCTCTGGGTTGCTCTTTGCGCGCCGCTATTAAAGCTTAAAGAAAAAACAGCAGGGCTGGTCCAGCCGGGCCAGGCAACAGACTCCGCTGAGAGTCCATAAGTGTGACTTAATTGGAGGCTGATTTCGGCGGGTCATGCAAAAAACGAGTAGGAGTATCGGGAACAACCAGCACCGACTGCTTCAACAACAAAAACATAGTTGGTTTCACCTTCAGTTCTCCGCTGTAGGGTGTGCTGTAGGCTGAAAGCAACCAAACGTTCAACGCCAGAGCGGTTGCCACCATAGTAGTCATCAGCGCCTGAATGCGCGGAAATTGCGATGCGAATATGTAGGTAAAGGCAACCGTTATCAGGGCACCACAGGCAATGACTAACCAGAGAGCGCCGGGCATGCCGGTTTCACTCAACAAGATCCGGGCGCGGCGCTGCTCTCCCAGGCTCTGCATCGAAGTTATGATGCCTTGATGAAGATTGTTCTGCCTGTCGTTTTCAGGCACCACCGAGCAAACGCTCTCCCATAATTCCTGATATGTCTCCCAGCCGTGATTGATCTTTTCTCCTCGCTCCATTTTCGGCCATTCGTTGTTGATTACATCATCAACATAACGCCTGCATAGCTGGCGGATTCTCGGTCTGTCGATATCGGACAAACCACGGGCTACTCTAAAGATGCTGGCGACATTGCTGGCCTCGATCCGTTCATAATGCTGCGCATCCTGGTATTTGTCCATGGCGGACGCGACCATGAATCCGAGCAAAACCGAGAAAAGAGTGCCCACGACGCCGAGCATGGCTTCAGCAGCGCTGTGATGCTTTTCGAGCACGTCGATCTTCACCATGCGGCTGACCAGTGCCTGTCCGACGATGGCAATTGTCGCAAACACGACAGTCAGAATTACTGCACCAAGTATAGTGTTCATCTGTTTTCCAATGCTGAGGATAGCGGACTTCGATCAGTCGCTCAAGGCATAGAATGAGCCCGCGAAGCCGAGCCACATTAACACAGATCGACTGGTTCTTTCCAGGCTCATTGCCTTAACGATTCAGTCGTCGCATCGACTGCACGTCCTGAGCGGCCGTAGATCCGGATATTCCGCCGATTTCGATATCGACTGCCAGGCCGCCGCTGTAAAAACTGCGGCGCGGTTGCAAGCTTAAATTGCTGCCGTCCAGGCGCCTGAAGATAAAGAAGTTGGGATCGTCAGAAGCATCCTTTGACCTGCAATCAGGATCAAGCAATGTAAGGCGAGTGCCCAGCCTGCCTTTGCCCAGCCCTTTGGCCATATGCTCGTCGCCACCGTATTCGGTGAGTTCGCACCAATTGAGCGGATGCCCCTCAAGCGGTTCTCCGCAATGTTTGCCACCATGCTTAGTACCAAGCCTGGAGACGTTATCTCTGATTATTATAATGGGAGAAACTCCGCCCTGCACGCTGGTATCACATACGGTGGAGAGCTGAGAGTCGGCTGTTACCCCTATAGGAAACGGATCGCGAGCGATGACTCTTCTTGAAATATCGCCGTCGCTGGCAAATTCGTATGTGTAAATCTCAAGTGGACGAGCCTTGAACGAGTCGTTTACCATGCGTAAAACGGCATCGACATGGGGTCGCAGATGTCCGTTTCTTAACCAATAGTAAAAGTGCTCAGAGAACTGGCGACCCGTGCTTGGCGGGGCAGGGGGCTCGAATTGCTTCATGCGGGCCTGGCCGTCAAGAGGATAGTCTCCGCCGACGACTTCGTATGTGGTGACGCGATTGTCGTGAAAATTGTCCTTCAAGAGATCGCTCCACGATTGCAAGCCGGGCACAGGCTCACCGGTAAACCGGAGCGTGAGAATTCCTCTTGGTCCAGTATCAGGCATGGTGTAGGGTTGAGCACAGGCCTGGCAATGCAAAATTCCAAAGGCATCGCTCGATGCCGAGATGAAATTTCGGCAGGGTCCGTCTCTCTCGATAGTGCAATCAATTTTGACGATGGAGCAGATGTGCCTTGCATCGGCATCTTGAAATTGATTTAGAGGAACGAGTGAAGAAGATGCGCCCGCGCCCGCAAATGAAAATGGGCGATTGAAGAGAGGAATGTTTCTGAAGGGTTTGTACTTGCCGCCGCGCTGGTCGCTGGCATTGACTCGAGCATACATGGCTGGTTCAGGAACGGATATGGTAGTTGTCCCGCCCTCATCAACCAGCCATCCCTGGCTCAGATCGATGGAGCGAACATGCAAATTAGGCGGCAGATGGCTCTCGATGAAGTCGGTAACATCATCAAGAAGAATCACTTCCTCGCCATGTATATCTCTGTACCTGCCTCTATTCGATAGCGCACAGCGCCAGGCGAAATTCAAATCCTTTATTGTTTTATCCAGTGCTTCTCTGTCATCGTCGACAAGCGCCCCAATTGTTTCGTTGCCGAGCTCATGGGCGATGATTGTATTTTGCCGGACGGTGCCCACAAGAGTATTGATGCCGACGACCGGCAAAGGCTCGCCGTCCGGGGCCCGTAACCCTCGCCCGACAGGAGGATAGTTGCTCAGTGAGACGTAACCGAAGTGCGGGTCATCGATTACGATGCGAGAAAGATCGTTTGCTGCCACCAAACAGGCTGCCTCAACCGTGCTCTCGGCGCGATCCCGGTCAATGAGGTACATACCTATTTGGATCAGCACCAGGGATAGTGGCACGACAATCATGCATATACTGAGCGTGACAATGACAAGAACATTGCCACTATCCCTTTTTTTCGTGCGCACCTTCATGAGGCGTGCCCGTTACCATGCGCCTGTGCATGTGCATGATGAGGCTGACGGTGCAAATTGTTGCTCGCCGCGTGCTCATGCCTGGAATGCTCATGCGCAGCGGCATGGTGGTGTTGTCCACTATGGGCGTTTTGTCCGCCGTGAGGAGGATGCGCCGGATGGGGAGAGTGCCCGTGATTGCCACTGTGCCCACCTCCATGCCCGCCGCTTCCTCCATGATGACCATGCCCGCCTGGATTCGGGGTGGGCGTTGGTGTCGGCGTCGGTGTAGGCGTCGGTGTAGGCGTCGGTGTCGGTGTCGGCGTTGGCGTTGGTGTCGGTGTCGGCGTTGGTGTAGGTGTAGGTGTAGGTGTCGGCGTTGGTGTAGGTGTAGGTGTAGGTGTCGGCGTAGGCGTGGGCACCGGTGTATGGGTACCGAGGTTAGCGACCAGAACCTGCATCTGCGGCGTATCTTGCCCGTTGATCGGCTCAACACCGAACATGTAATTCGGCCCGTACCAGGCGCCGGCCGTCCAATATGTGTATCCGGTCCAGGCGCCGGGATTGGCATGCATGTACTGGAGCATTGCATTCAAATCGGCCAGCGCACCAGGGGCGGTGGTAACACCGATCTCACCCAGGAACGCAGTTTTATGATTGGCGAGCAACCATTGAGTAAAACCGCTGAGTGTGGCGACGCTGTCGGTGACGCTGAGAAAATCCGGATGGGTTCCCGATCCATCGTAATCGAGGTATTGATGCACTTCATAAGAGAAGTTGTTGGCCGGATCAGTGATGTTGATCATGGCACTGGCATTGAGAGAAAGGAAGTTCACCGGATGCTCCCAGTATGTCGATGGAACCAGGATCAAATTAGTCGCACCCGTTTTCCGAATCGCGTTTATCGCAGCTTGCGCTGATGCCGCCCAGGTCGTGGCGGTCATGCTGGACCCGACCGGTTCGTTCATCAATCCGAAGATTACCTTTGGATTGCTCGCATAGTGCGTTGCCATCCGGCTCCAGAAGTCGGCGAACATCGAATTCGGCTGCCCTCCCGGCACGCCAATCGTCAAACCTTGATAGGCGCCATAATTATGCGGATCAACTACGGTATACATGCCTCTTGCGGTAGCGCGTGCCACCACTGCATCGAGCCTGCCCAATTCCGTGGGATCCAGAGCACCGTTTGCAGCCGGCTGCATGCGCTCCCATGAGAAGGGCACGCGAATCACATTCATGCCTTTGGAAGCGAAATAATCAATCTCGGAGTTTGATGGATAAATATAATTGGTGCCGTAAACTCCCGGCACTAAGGTTGGATTAAACTCGCCTCCGGATATGTTTACGCCCTCCAGCACCATGCCTGATGGCCCGGCCTGAGCTCGTGAGACGCTTGCGAACAATGATACCAGCAGTGCTACCAGTATAAATGGTGCTCTCTGGTATGTGCGCATCAACACAGCCGCGCAGCCTGCGCAGCTTCTTATGCGTATTCTCATAAGAATACCTCCCGTGAACACACGTCATGTGCTGTGACCGTTCGCTAGAGAGGGATCGAGTCAGCGACGATCCACCGGCCTATCGACAAGGATGAGCGGCAGATGCAGTCGAACAGATGACTAAATTTAAGGCGTCGGATGAGGAAAGGTCACAGTTCGTTCCAGGAGCTGTTAAAACAATTACGCCCAAAGGAAATTGTGCGGTAACGGTTGATCAAATAAAATTCAAACCGCCGCTCAATTGAAAAATGGTTCGAAAAAGAGAGCTGCCCGGACGCTCCTGGATGCCCGAACAGCTCTTGCACTCTTTATCATCGAACGCGCAGGCATCAGGGAAACGTCAAGATTCCGACGGCCTCAGTTATAACTGAGTTAGATATGATCTTTTCATAAAAGTTTTAAATTACGAGATCACTCTTTCGAGCTAACTCTATCGCGCTGCCGCTTTTGGGAATTGGGCCTCGAACCAGGCAATGGTTTCCTTGAGTCCGTCGACCAGTTGCGTCTTCGGCTCCCAGCCAAGCAATTCCCGAGCCTTGGTGATGTCGGGCAGGCGTCTGCGAGGATCATCAATAGGTAATGGTTTGAAAACAATTTCACTGCGGCTGCGCGTTAATTCTTTTATCAACTTCGCGATCTCGAGAACCGTTTTTTCTTGCGGATTACCGAGATTAATCGGCAGATGATGATCGCAGCCCATAGTGCGAACTATGCCGTCAACGAGATCGGCTACGTATTGAAAGCTTCTTGTCTGACTGCCGTCACCATATACGGTGAGGGCTTCACCCTTCAAGGCTTGATAGATGAAGTTCGATACAACCCTGCCATCGTTCAAGCGCAGACGCGGACCATAGCAGTTGAATATTCTGATGATGCGCGTATCCAGCTTGTGCATATGGTTATAAGCAGTCGTCAAAGCTTCGGCGAAACGCTTCGATTCATCATAAACGCCGCGCGGTCCAATCGGGTTTACGTTCCCCCAGTAAGTTTCCGGCTGCGGATGCACTTCCGGATCGCCATACACCTCTGATGTGCTGGCCAGCAAATATTTTGCCCCTTTATTCGCGGCCAATCCGAGCGTATTGTGGGTTCCCAGCGAATTCACTTTGAGCGTCTGGATGGGCAGCTCCAGATAATCCACCGGCGAGGCCGGCGAGGCGAGGTGCACTACCCAATCGAGATGTCCGGGCACGTGGATGTAGTTCGAGACATTGTGATGAATAAACTCAAATCTCGTCTCAGATCGATGCGGCTCCAGATTGTCGTACTTGCCGGTGATCAAATTATCCATGGCGATCACATAGTGTCCTTCCGACATCAATCGATCGACCAGATGCGACCCGATAAATCCGGCTGCGCCAGTGACTAAGATTCTCAACGCCCGATCCCTCTATAAGTCATGCCGTGTTGAACGATCTCTTCCTCAGGCAGCACATTGCGCCCGTCGATGACGAGCGGCCAGCGCATCACGCGGGATACCTCCCGCCAATTGGCTCGTTTGAACTCATCCCATTCCGTGACTAAAACCAGGGCATCACAGTCGGTGGCAAGCTCAATCAAGTCATCGCAATAGCTTATGTCGAGATCGGCATGCTGCCTTTTGCACTCCTTGTTGGCGACGGGGTCGTACGCTTTCACTGTCGCTCCCATCTTGAGCAACTGCCGGGCAATCGTCAAACTGGGAGCATCTCGCAAGTCATCGGTATTTGGTTTAAACGACAGGCCCATCAAGCCAATCGTTCGCCCCTTGATGATCTTGAGCTCGTCCTGCAACTTCTGAATTACTATCAAACGCTGTCGCTCGTTTACCTTAACCGTCGCCTCGAGCAAGTTGGTCGGATAGTTGTATTCGCGCGCCACTTGTTGAAGCGCCATAACGTCCTTGTGGAAGCAGCTGCCTCCCCAGCCGACGCCGGCATTCAAAAATGATGCACCGATTCTGCCATCAAGTCCGATACCACGAGTAACTTGTTTCACATCAGCGCCGACCTTCTCGCAGAGCCCGGCCACTTCGTTTGCAAAGCTGATCTTCATCGCCAGAAATGCGTTGGCCGAATATTTGATCAACTCAGCCGAGGCCAGATCGGTGACCACAAATGGAACGTGCTCCAATCCTTTTGGTCGAGGCGCACACTCGGGCGGATCGAAATCCTGGGTGATCAGCGGCTTGTACAACTTTCGCATCTGCTCCACGGAGGCATCGT
The DNA here is from genome assembly GCA_021324135.1 of Pseudomonadota bacterium. GTDB lineage: Bacteria > Cyanobacteriota > Vampirovibrionia > Obscuribacterales > Obscuribacteraceae > JAJPJO01. The sequence continues at coordinate 25,780 of JAJPJO010000494.1, read as the reverse complement.
CGGTGGAGCCGACAACGATTCGATCGGGATAGAACGAGTCGGAGATAGCGCTGCCTTCCCGCAAGAACTCAGGATTGCTGACGACGGAGAAAACGGACGACTCGGGCCGAGCGCTGCGCGCCGGCACCGGCTGAACAGCTTGAACACCCTGATTCACCAGCATCTCGACCCAGTTTCCGGAGCCCACCGGCACAGTGGATTTGTTGACGATCAGACGCCGCCGCTTGTTGTCCAGGGCACCGCCAATAGCTCTGGCGACGGTCATCACCTGCGAGAGGTCGGGGTCACCGTTGGCAAGCGATGGTGTGCCGACACATATAAAGACGATTTCGGAATCCTTAACGCCTTGCTCGAGATTGTCACTGAACTTCAAATTGCCCGTATTCAAGCAGCTCTTAACAAAGTCGTCCAGACCAGGCTCGAAGAAGGGTACCTCGCCTGCCTGCAAGCTGGTCAAGCGCTGAGGATTGGCTTCCACGGCTACCACTTGATTGCCCAGATAAGCTAGACAGGCACTGGTTACCAGGCCAACATAACCAGCGCCGACCACACATATTTCCACGACATTCGTCCCCGATCTCTTTGAGTAAATAAGCAGCCCTCGGCTCAGCGACAATATCCAGGCCGAGACCCTCTTGCTTAGAGGTTACCATTCAGCGCGCGCAAAGCTCAAATATATTGATGTTTTCTTATGGGTTTCCCCTTTTTGGTGAGGTAGCATCCTGAGTTGGCACCCCTCTATACAGGATGACGATGACTTCGCAATTGCTCCAGTTTGTCGATACAATTGCGCGTTTGCGCGCGCCGGACGGCTGCCCGTGGGATCGCGAGCAGGATCATAAAACACTGGCGCGCTACCTTCTGGAAGAAACGTACGAAGTCCTGGAAGCCATCCACGCTGATGACAGCAAGAAACTCTGCGAGGAGCTTGGGGACTTGCTTTTGCAAATCGTTTTGAACGCCCAGGTCGCTAAAGACACAGGCGAATTCGACATAGAAGACGTGGCACGCAGCATCAATGAAAAAATGATCAAACGCCATCCCCACGTGTTCGGCGACAAGAAGGTCGATTCGGCAAACCAGGTTAAGCTGCAATGGGAAGAGCTGAAGGACGAGGAGCGCAAGCAAGAACGGCCCCACGAGTCAGCCATGGATGGCATACCCAAGACAATGCCGGCTCTGCTGCAAGCCCTGAAGGTATCGGAAAAGGCTGTCAGCCAGGGTTTTGAATGGCACAAGGAAGGCGACGTCTGGCTGAAATTGGAAAGTGAACTGGATGAGTTGCGCTCGGCGATCTCCAATCCGGACATGGATCACCCCGAAAAACACCACCAAGCAAAACGCGAGGTCGAGCTGGAGTTCGGCGATGTGCTCTTTTGCATGGTGAATGTAGCGCGATGGCATGCCATCAGTCCGGAAGAATCGCTGCTGCTGGCCATCGAAAAATTCAAAGAACGATTTCGATGCATGGAAGAGCTGAGCGATAAACCGCTAAAGGCACTATCCAAGGAAGAACTGCATGAGCTCTGGCTTCGCGCCAAGGAAGCTTACCAGCCTCGCTAAGTCCGTCAGGTTCACGGCACCACTGGTGGTGATTGGCGATCCGCTCTTTAAAGCGGTCCTCTCTCGGAGCCGCTCCGCGCTCCCTGCGCCACTGATTTCTTGTTTGAATTTTTCGCTTCCTTTGTAACTTTGAGCGGTATGTTCGTATCAAGGGAGAGATCGACGTAAACGAGATTGTCCTGATACTGCTTCAACACCGGTAAGATGGAGATGAGCCTGCCGAGGCGCTGGGTCAGTGTTGCATCGGGAACTCCAATCTTCAAAGCAAGCGTTTTTGTTTGTATGCGCACATCAAATGGTTTGCGCATATCGATATAATCCAACGGCTCACCAATCTGCTTTTCGATGAATGAAACCCAGGTCGCCCACTGCCTAACATCATTCTGCGTCATCTTCAGACCGTTCATGGCATAAACCTTGAGCGGCGGTTGGATGACGCGAGGAAATTTCGAAGTGGGAATTATCCTGCCTGACTCGGCAATCACAGCATCAATCTTGGCTGCGCCGGAAGACTCACCGGTTTCGTCCGCACCGGGCTCCATGGCGGTGGGATGCGGGTCCTGTCCCTGGTATATCAATGAAGCCCACGGATGCTCTTCCAGAACCTCGACGATTATCTGCGGTCGAGGGAAAGCGTAGCGTCTTACAAATGCAGTCTTGACGGTCTCGAGGGACTGCACCTTCTTCTCCATGGTCTGCGGGTCCAGTCGATAGAGCGGCTTATACATCGAGCCACTAAGGGCGGTTCTAATTTGATTGGTTGATGTGAAGACGTTGCCCCTGACGACGATTTGATTTTCTAGGTCGTTAATCGCCCAGGGGAATGACGAGAATCCCAGCAAACCTATAAATAGGATCGTTACCAGCAAAGAGAGGCGGAAGAGTTGGCGGCGCGTACGCGCCATCTGAGCCGACTTGCGTTTTCGGCGCCGACTTTTTATCCAGGCTCGTCTTTCTTCCACTGGCAGCATTATTGGCAATTGGCCCCCGCTTTGCTTTGCCAGCCACTTTTGCATTCATCGAGGCAATCCAGACGGACAACGCCCGAGAAAACCTCTTGTGCCGGGCCGGTAATATTAACGTGATTGTCAGCCTCATTCCATTCTATGCTGAGCACTCCGCCCGGCAATTCAACGCTCGTTTTGCGATCCAGTTTGCTTTCCAGAACGCCCGCCACAACAACGGCTGCAGCACCACTGGCACAAGCCAGGGTGAAACCACAACCACGTTCGTAGACATATGTGCGCACCCGATCTCGCTTGAGGATGTCGACGAACTCGACGTTTACTCCCTCAGGAAATGCATCATTATTTTGAATTGCTCGAGCCAGACTTTCCATCTCATCCTTGAGAGGCCCGCTCAACTCCTCCGGGCGTTTGACAGTAGTGATGCCGGCCGCATCGCCATCGCTCCTGTTCGCTCCGCCTTTTCCAGCCCTTGTTTCAGAGACAGTGGCGTCGCGCCTGCCCATCCAAACCAGCTCGTCAAAGATAACGCAATGCGGATTGCCCATCGAAACTGCCACGGCAGCGAAGTTCTTGTCGAGGAGATTGAACGATAACCGGGCATGCGAAGAGGCTTTCGACTGATCGCCTGCCGCTTGCGCTTTCATCAAATTTACAGGAATAGCGGCGGCCTCGAGAATTGGCTCACCCACGTCCACGGAGATTTGCTCCACGCCTTGCTTCTTGCCGAGGGTCCCGCCGGAGCTCAATGAGACAGCCACTGGACCAATTTTGGTGGCGATTTTGAAGCAATCGTTTCTCAAACCGCCTCGCAATCGCGCCCAGAGAGCCAGACAACGCAAGCCGTTTCCACACATGTCGGACTGGCTGCCGTCTGAGTTCGTGTAGACCCAACTGATGCTGCAGCCGTCCGAGCGAGGATATTGATTTGTCAAAGCGCGCCAATACTGCTTGTACTGCTCGATCGATGCCGCCTGGCTATGAGCATCTTTAATATGGACATGTCGCGCCGGGAAAGAGCCTGAATCCGTCGAGTCGCCCTCCTCAAGCTCTAGAGGCAATGCCAGAATGATCCCGTCGGCGCCGATGCCGAAGTGGCGATCGCAAATCAACGGCGCGAGTCTGCCGGCGGATGCGTGCCAGTCCTTGAGAAGTGGCGCCAGAGAGGGATCGAGTGCCAGCTCACGGGCATCGATCAGGATGAAGTCATTGCCCAATCCATGATATTTCGTGAAGGGAAGCACTGCGCTCAGCCTCATTAGATCCGGCGCTCCGGCATCTGGCGTTATCAGCTGTTCCAAGCCTCCGCTCCTCACCTTGTCAAGAGAAACACTCGACGTGGCTTTCTACACACGACCTGATTATACGTCTTGAGCTTGACATGGTGCCACAAATACTGAGTTGTATTGGATCTCTCTAATTCATCGGTATATAGAGTGTGCATTAAATTTGTTAAATTTTACTCTTGACTTGTTGGGATGGGCATGAAACGCGGGTATCTATCAATTGCCAGGTTGTAATCCGGTATCTATACATTAGCCCCTGCAGCGAATTTGCATCGTATTCGCCTGCATGTTGTTTAGTCATTTTTGCTCAGGACACTCGAGATTATGTTCAATTCCTCCTACCAACACGTCTCTTACAGACAACAGGTAATTACGCTCAATCAGAGCTACCCGTGCCCACGCTGCAATTGTGGCGCCCTGGAGCAGTTTGGACTGACCGAAACACTGAAGTGTAACAGCTGCATGCGAACATTCGTTCCATTGAGGAACGGCAGGTGCTTGTATCCTTCGAACCGGATGGGGTGGAAAATCGCTCCGACATTCTGGTGGGATGGTCTCCGCTGGCACTGGGCAGGAACAACAGCAAGCGCCGGGCAACTGGCAGCGATTGTTCTATTCTTTATGCTCCCGCTCCTGGCAATAAATGGAGCACTCTATTACGGCAACTTCTGGCCCGATCGGCCGGAGTGGCTGAGTCCGTTGCTTCTCTCTGCGGTCGTCAGCTTGATTACGGTTCAAACGATATACTTCCTCTGTTGGGATTTTGACTTCGTCAGCAAACGAAGAACGGTCGTGAAGGACGCCAGCGGAAGGTAAGTGGGCCCCCACACCCCGGTTCTCTTGAATGAATCCCTGGAGCTGCTACGCGTAACTCCAGGGAAATTGTATGTGGACGCAACCGCAGGAGCGGGCGGACATCTGCTGGAGATAGCAAGGCAATGCGGATCTGCCAGCACCGTATATGGTATTGATCGCGACGCGGACGCCCTGGCGCGGCTCCAGCCGGGAGTGCCCGATAATGTCAAGCTCATCCATGCGAACTACAGCGAGATTAAAGAAAAACTCATCGAATATGGTGTCACTACCGTAGATGGTGGCATCCTTGCAGACCTTGGCGTTTCTTCAATGCAGCTTGACGAGCCCGAACGAGGCTTCAGCTTTCAAAAAGAAGGTCCGCTTGATATGCGAATGGATCGAACCAGGGGTGATACCGCCGAATATATCATCAATACATTTTCCGAGCGCGATCTGTCTGACATCATCTATCGCTTTGGCGAAGAGCGCTACAGCAAACAGATAGCAAGATCAATAGTGCACGCGCGTCCAATAAAGAATACGTTGCAATTGTCAGAAATCGTTGCAAGAACATTGAGAAAATTTCAGAGAGGACGTTTTGACCCATCAAAACATCCAGCGACGCGGACGTTTCAAGCGCTGAGAATGGCTGTTAATCAGGAGCTTCAGTGTCTGGAAAAATTTTTAGAAGATTCCGCATCACTGCTCGGTCCGGGTGGCAGACTGGTCATAATTACTTTTCATTCGCTTGAAGATCGATTGGTTAAGCAATTTTTCAGAACCAAGGCCCAAAGCTGTATATGCCCGCCCAGACAGCCTCTCTGCACCTGCAATCACAAGGCGGAATTACTGATAATCACGCGTAAACCACTTGTTGCCGGTGAGCAGGAAGTACTTGCCAATGTACGCTCTCGTAGTGCTAAACTACGGGCAGGAGAAAAACTGGCTTAGGAGTATATATGGTCGGTAGCGTCAAAGCATCACCAAGTCGTGGTTCGCAGGTCGTCAGCTTTACTAACAATCGAAGATCGCAAAGCACCACCAGTGCCGCCACAGTGGTATCGACTCCAACACAAAGAAGTTGGCCGGTTGCCTTCGGCGACAATACCGTGCGCGTGCAAACGCAGCCACAACCCATTCAAAAACCGCATCTGGTGCCGGTTGAGGCGCCAACTAAAAAGACGCGCAAGGCACCACTGCTGGTTCGCGCGAATCGCGCACTTCAGGTGGTGCTGGTCGCTATGTGCGGAGCCGCAATTTGTTCATACGGGCTCGATGTGGTCGTTTCAAACGACGTCGGCAAGCTGCAAGAGCAAGCCAGACGGCTGTCTGAGCAAAACTCCGAAATTTCAGCACAATTGCTGAAATCAATATCATATGGAAAAATCCAGGACAACGTCGTCGGACGGTGCGGGCTGAGAGTTCCCGAGCATGTGGTTGTCGTCAAAGAGACAGCCGCCCCACAGGCAATTGCATACAAAATGCATAAAGATCATTTGCCGTTGATGTCAGGATACTAATCCACATATCTGCCAAAACTTAGTTTAATAAGTAGATAGCTGGCTCAGCTACGGTGTTAAGCTGATGACGAGTTGTCAGGAGATTTGAGTGCCCGGAACAGCCGTCGACATTAATGAGTTTCGCAGTACTCGACGACCGAGAAGCAAGCCTCGCACTCCGCTGTGGCGACTGAGAGTCTGGCAGATTTTGCTTCTCTGCGGTGTCCTGGTCATTGTCGGCCGCTTGTATTATCTACAGATATACAAAGGCGCGGACCTCACCAATAAAGCTTTCGAGCAGCGACAAAAAATCAATTTCCTCGTGCACCGCGGTGCGATCACAGATCGTCATGGCTTGCCTCTGGCAATCGATACGACAAGATACGATCTATTCATCCATCCCGATCTGCTCAAGGTCTCCAAACAACAAGCGGCAAGCACGATCGCAGAGTTGACTCAGAAGCCCGAAGACAAGATTCTCAAGCTTCTGACGAGCAACAAGCCGGTCGTCACCGTCGCCAAACATCTCGAGCGCGAGGTCGTCGATCAACTTCAGCAGCTCAATTGGACCGGCATGGATATAGTGCCGCGACCGTTTCGCCATTATCCGGAAGGCACTCTGGCTGCGCATCTACTCGGTTATGTGAACTCGGACACTGCCGGTCAGGGTGGCGTGGAGCAATCACAAGACGACACTCTCACCAGCACTGGTGCCATACCAAGGCCGCAACTCGACGGTCGCGGCAGAACTATTTTGCTTCCCCACAAGGGACCGACCTGGGATATAACACCACCCCTGGGGCGCAATATCGAGCTCACCATCGATAACTCACTCCAACACCTGGCAGAGAAAGAGCTCTTCGCCATGGCTAAGCACAGCCTGTGCGATCGAGCCACGGCCCTGATCATCGATCCGAGCAACGGTGAAATCCTCGCCTGGGCGAATTATCCTACCTACGATCCAAACGACTTTTCCAAGTATGCTTTCGGCACTTTGAAGAACTGGGCAATGGTCGATGTCTATCAACCGGGCTCGACTTTTAAGGTCCTGACCATTTCCTCGGGTCTGGACACAGGCAAGATCGACGAACATGCCACATTCAGCGACCCGGGCACCTTCACGATCGGCAGACGAACGATTCACAACAGCCACGGCGGTAATGGCACAATCGATTTGCTCCATCTCTTCATCCATTCGAGCAACGTCGGGGCTGCGAAGGTGGCACTACGGATGACACCAAAGGAATTTTACGAGAAGCTCTATCAGTTCGGCGTCGGTCGGAAAACAGGCATCGATCTGCCGGGTGAATCGCGCGGTCTGCTCAAGGACTATCATCGCTGGGCGCAAATCGATCAGGCCACCACCGGATTCGGACAGGGGGCGATTGCCGTCACTCCGCTGCAACTGGCCTGCGCTGTCGGAGCTGTAGCAAACAACGGCACATGGATCCAGCCCCACTTGATCAGGCGTACTTATGATCCGCGCACCGGCGTGACCGAGAAGTGGACCGAGCCTGAGCACAGGCAGGTGCTCAAGCCGCAAACCGCGCGTCTGGTCGCTAAATTGTTGGCCGACAACATCGCTCAGGGCTCGCAAATCGCCGGTAAGGGCGTCCCTGGTTACCGGGTCGCCGGTAAAACAGGCACGGCGCAAAAGGTGCGTGAAGGCGGTAAAGGCTACATGCATGGCGCCACTATCGCTTCTTTTGTGGGGTTCTTGCCTGCCGAAGATCCGCAAATGCTAATACTTGTTGCAATCGACAACCCGAAAACCGATGGGCGTTGGGGAAACACGGTGGCCGGACCGGTTTTCAACGCTATTGCACGAGAAGCCGCTCGTTTGCTGGGCATTCCCGAGTCGTATAAAGTACAGGAAGTGAACGGCAAATTCGTTGGACCGGATGGCAAGCTGGTTCCCTACAGCGTCCCGCCCTCGATCAAATATGCCAATGAAACGCCTGCGACCGCAGAGAAAAAACCCGATTGATGCATAAGGGCGTCAAATTAGAGCCGAGTGAAATGGTCGAAAGTCGGAATCCAGCAAAAAACGAGGCTGATGACGAGCCGGAAGACGGTGTGCTTGGAGCTGTCCCTGCTGAAATCGAGGAGTCGATTCACGCTGCTCCTGAAGATCTTGGCCGGGCACCACTGGTGCAACCAGGGCGAGGGAAGCGAGAAGGCATAGCGAAAACCTTCGGCATTGTCGCGCTCCTCAACTTTCTTTCCAAGTTCGTCGGGCTGGCCAGAGACATCGTCGTGGCGCACACTTTTGGCACAACGCTGGTGGCCGACGCTTACAACTACGCCTACATGTTTACCGGCAACATTCTGGTTCTCTTCGGCGGACAGGGCGGGCCGTTTCACTCGGCAAGCGTATCGATTTTAGCGGCCCGCAAGGAAAGCGAGGATACGCGAAAATTAGTCGTTCAGCTCCTCATGCTTACTTTCTTCAGTCTGTCTTTGATAGCACTGGTGATGTATGTAGCCGCACCATTCCTGGTGGCAATCATCGTGCCGGCCGGCGGTTTGTCCGAGCCTCAGCGGGTGCAGCTGCAAAGCGCCATCATTCCCCACCTTCGCATTATGGTTCCACTGGTCGTCATTGCCGGTCTCGTCGGTCTGGGTGCTGGAATTTCAAACACGTACCGCGAGTTCACCTGGCCTTCGCTATCACCGGCGGTGGCAAGTCTGGCGATCATCATCGCGGCGCTTTACTTTCCCGATCCGAGTGCGATTTGTCTGGCAGTCGGAACGCTTATCGGTGCAATCGGGCAGCTGCTGGTGCAATTGCCTGGCATCATGAAATCAAGGCCGCGCTTCGAGCTGTTGTTTACGCCACAGCCCGGCTTGAAAGAATACCTTTTCATGATCGGTCCGGCTGCGGTTGGAACCAGTATCGGTCAGCTAAACGTGTACATAGACAGCTATTTCGTTTCCTCGCTCTCTTCCGGCAGCTGGACAGCCATACAGTATGCAAATCGTTTATTGCAACTGCCACTAGGGGTGATGCTTACGGCCATGCTGGTGCCAATACTGCCGCGCTTCACCGAACAGGTAGCGGCAAAGGAAATCGATGAGCTGAAAGCTGAATTCCGCAAAGCCCTGCGCATATTGTGGTTCACCGTCCTGCCGCTTGTGACCATGCTTCTGGCCATGCCGAATCCCATAATCAAGCTTCTCTTCGAGCGCGGTCAGTTCAACGATGACTCTCGCGCTCTCGTCATTTCAGCGCTTCTTTTTCTCGTCCCTTCCGCATTCTTTTATGTGGCGCGCGACCTCCTCACAAGGGCGTTTTACGCGCATCAAGATTCCCAGACTCCATTCAAGGTCGCCATGCTTTCAATAGTTGTAAAAGCTCTGGCGGATTGGATACTTGTCGGTCCGCTCGGATTGAGTGGTATCGCGCTCTCTACAACTATAGTGACGATCTTCAACATGACGATCTTATCCAGGTTATTGAAGAAGAAGATTGGATCTCTTGAAACCGGCAAACTGATTCGCCCGGCTTTGATCATGCTGCTCTCCTCGCTGCTTTGCGGAATCGTGGCTCATTACACCGAGCTTGGCATTTCATCAGTCCTTCACCTGCCGGGTGGATTAGGCAAGCAGGTTTCGCTCGCGGTATCAATTGCGGTGGCAGGCTCGGCCGGTCTGGCAGTCTATGTGGTATCGTGCCTGGTGATGAAACTGGATGAGCCCCGGCAAGTCATCGTCCGCTTCAAACGCTTCATCCCTGGAAGGAAATAAAAGGCGCGATTGAGCGGCGCTGATCCCGGGTATTCTTACCTAGGACTTGCAGCAGGAGGCTTCTCTATGACCATGCGCCTGAGAAATTCGTTGGTAGCTCTTTCCCTTTCAACAGCATTAATTTCATCGGCCGCGGCGTGCTTCGCCCAGAACGGCGATGCGCAATCAGGAGCTCCATCGTCCAACAGCGGTCCGGCGCTTGGTAATCCAGGAGGCCAGGACAGCATAGCCCAGCGCATTCAACGTCAGCGCCGGCGAATCAAGCGCGCCCTCAAAATGGGTTCGATAACCGACGATCAGGCCCAGAAGCTTCTCAAAGGGGTGACTGAAATTGAAGGACAAACGCAGCAGCTGCGTGCTCAAAACGGCGGTACTCTAAAGCCTGAAGATTTGAAGCAAATCGACAACTCGCTCAACCAGAGCTGGCATGAGATCATCTCAGTGGCAGGCGCCGGCAAGCGTCCGGTGCAATCCGGAGACGTCCTTGGTCCGAAGTGGAAACCGGGACTGGACGGCGCTCAGAAATCCGACGCTCTAATAAAAGAGATGCGCCGGGAGAATCGGCGCGAACTCAGGCAGGAAAGGCAAAGCAACGCCCAAAAACTTGAACAGCAGCAACTGCAGTATGAGAAGGAAATGGTCGATAAGCTCGGAGCGCAGCGCGAAGACATTCTCAAACAAAAGGATGAGCTCAAAGACGTTCGTAAAGAATCCGGCGCAGACTAAATCTGCTAATGCAGTCGCGTGCTAGCCCATTGCCTGTCGGCGTGGCAGCTCGTCTCGCGTGCAAGCCCACTTGTCCATTCGAAAACGACTGGCTTGAGCATCTACTGAAGGTGACTTCATGGATGGTGCTGTAGCTTTCGAGCCAATGGGATGATCAAGAGCTACACAAGTCTTTCGGGGCGGCGCCGGCCTGTCTGATTGTTTCTCCGCGGCCGCCATGGATTGCTCTGTTGCCGCGGCGGATCGCTGCGGGGCAGCGATCCGCGCCCAGAGCGGTTCTTCCATCTGCTCGAGCATGGCCTCGATCTCAAGACTGCGTTTCCACAATGCCTTGATTTTGGCGCGACGAATTATAGCTTTTCGGACTTTCCAGATGGCGTATCCAATACCAGCGGCGACAAAAGATAGCAACACGAGTTGCCAGCTAGAGCGCGCCAGATGGTATGAGACCCCGCACACCAGGAGAAGGGAACCCAGTGTTTGAAGCATAGTCGGTGATCCTTACCGGCTCACAAGTGACGCTATTCGATTGTAAGAGTGAAGTGGATATACAATACATGGAAAGCAGGCATATGAAAAGCCCTGAAGGACAGATAATTGAGCGGATTTGTATCAATCTTCAATTTATTTTCACCGTGTCACCACTAGTGGTGCAACTGCAAATTTGCTTTGCTGATTTAGCACATCCATTTGTAAATGATGGAAGGCTCTAACCAGTGAGATTGTTGAAAGCTTGTCCAAGGTTTTAAGAGAACCTGGAAATCATTCTCCTGCCCGAACCGGGAGCATCACCAGCCATGCCACCAGGTACAGAATCGCGCCGGCCATAAGAGTTACCGTTATCCCCATCATCACAGATAGTATCGCCGCCAGTACCGAACCCAAGACAGAAGTGGCACCGTTTACCGCCCAAAACCAGGCACCACCCTCACGGTTTTTGCCGGTGAAGATCGTCATACCAAGTGGAAAGGCCCAGCCCATAAAAAATGCCGGGATCGAAACAAGCACTATCGCTGCCAGAATACGCAAGCCTGTGGGCGCGGCGAAGACAAACGACGAGAAGAAGAGCGAAGCGCAGGCGGATGCCGCCACAAGCAGCGCCGAGGCAATCAAGCACAGCCTCACGAGTTTGAGCGGCGCGAAATTTCTTCTCAAGAGAATCTCGACGACATAGCTGCCCAGACCGGATGATAGAAGCAGCGCGAAGAGCACCACTGACAAACTATAGGTAGGATTGCCGAGAAGAACGGTAAGCCGTTCGATCTGACCGACCTCGACTTGCATGAACCCTATGCCGAGGCAGGCGAAAAAAGCGGCTGAGGCGGCGATCTCTTTGCCCGAGCCAAGCTTTTCTCGCAGTCGGCTCCAGGCGGGAACGACGATGGTAAGCAGAACGAGAACGAATGAAAGAATGAATGTGAAAAGGAGCAACGCCAGCCCCCTGCCTTGAGCTGGTTCCGCCATGCTGCTTTCGTTGTCGGCCGGCTTCACCGGCGTAAAGAAGAAAGGACAGTCATCGCTGGGCAAACCGGGATTTATTCTCGAGGCGTTCTTTATAAAGGAAGCAAAAGGCTCCTTTGCAATTTCGGCGCTCTTGTTTGGGATGCCCGGCAGCCAAAAGAGATCGTAACCCTCATCATCGGCCAATTTGTGAACCCGCTCGATATCAGCCTGTGAAAAAGGCTCAGGAGAAACAAGCATATCTCCGATAGTGAACTTGCCTTCTCGATATTTCGCCCCAATCAAAATGACATGCTTGTCGAAATCATTTATGCCGGCGTTCGCCAGAGCTTGCTTCGCCAAGTTGAGCATGCGCAGAATTTGCCCAGGTTCGTGCTCGTCGCCCCAACGCAGGAAGGAGAGCAATCCATGCGGCTCCAGGTGCTGGAGATAAACTTCAAAGGCTTCCTTTGTATAAAGCACGTTCTCCGTCAGCATGAACGCCCCTGATGAAGACGCTGACCAGGTGTCGACCAGAGAGCACTGAATTAAACCGTACTTCTTTCCGGATTGCGCTAACCAGCTGCGCGCCTCGTCGTTGATTATCCTGACCCCTGGCTTCTGGGAGAGATCTCCGGAAAAATCAGCATACTTCTGCCGTAACATTTGAACGATGACAGGATTCACCTCGATACCGTCAATCGTTTTTTGACCGAAGAGCAGTCCGGTCAGAACATCTCTTCCGCCTCCCACGCCGATGATAAATACGCTGTTGTTGGGGCGAAGAATATTACCGACAGCGGTGACATCCTGCCTGATCGGCTCCAGTTGCGGTGGCGTGGCGGCTCCACTGGTCATGACCGTGAATGCGCCAAAATCTATATACAAGCCCTTCTGGTCCACATCAGGTGGGTTGCTGATCGGCACTTTGGCCCATGAGACTGCCGGGCCTTTAAAGGTAGTGACCACGACGCGACCAATTGGGCTCCACTTCACGTATTCGATCGGGTCGGTGACCAACACATTTACCGGCTGAGGCGGCAAAGTGAAATAGCATGCTGCGCAGACAACCGCAGCAGCGAGAGCTGAGACGAGCAGCGCACCGGATTTAGTATCAGTACCGGATTGCCGATCAGCCCCGTCGTCAGGCTTGCTTGCCGGCGTCTTCTGATGCAGCGCAAAGCAAATTGCTCCGAGGGCTCCAAGCAAACCACTCGTGACAAGAATATTTTGTGCATCGGTAATGGTGAGACCTGCGACCAGAAGAAGACAACTCAAGCCGGCCCCTATCAGATCGGCGGCATACAATTTGCCCACGCCTTGAAACCGGCTCAGACAGAGGCAAATACATACGCCCGAGAAATAGAACGGCAGTGAAAACAAAACGAAGGTAGCCGAGATCCAGATCAACGGTCCCGACTTCAACAATATCTGATTGCAAGAATTGTAGATAGCCAGAACCGCGACGGTGGAGATCGAAAAGCCAATGGCGTTTATAATCAGCGCCCTGATCACTGATGCCGTATTTGGTGCCATGCGGGCGAGAGTGACGATGGCACCAAGCGTCATGCCGAACATTGTGATCGATACGATCATAAAAGCAAAGTGGTAACCGGCGGTGACGCTAAACAGGCGCGTCAAAATAAGCTCCAACAGCACAGTTCCCATGGCTGTCATGCAGAGTCCGATAGTAAGAAGAATTCCTGCCCGCGCCAATTTTCAACTACTCATTCTGGCGAACGTTTAACCGACCATCCTACCACGGCAATGCCATTTCCTTTGCTTTGCGTTGCTGTTCGGTGAGTTGCGGTTGCGTCTGGGCCGGGGACTGAGTCTGGGCCGGGGCTTGAGTCGGTGCCGCTGATTGCGCCTGCGCCGGCGGAGCTTGCATGGAAGCTCTTTCTAATGAGGGCGCCTGGGTTGGCGTTCCCGATGGAATTTGGCGCAGCAAGTCGGATTGCGATTGCGCTTGTTGCTGCGAATAATTGCCTTGCGGTTGCGGCTGAATGGCGTTCGGCGACTGATCCAGATGCAGACCTTGAACCACTGGTTGCTGCGGCGTCGGTGTTTGAGGCACCGGCAAATCCGGCTGCGTCCAGAGGCTTTGCTGTCCACGCTGACTCATATCGCCTCCACCAGAAGGCATAGCCGGCGCTTGCTGCTGAGGCTGTTCCATCTGTTGCATGGGCGCCTGCTGCTGGCTCATCTGCTGCGTTATTCCCGCCGGCTCCGAGCCTTGCTGCCATTGCGGCGTTCCCTCCGGCGTGGCCAGCTCCTCCATTTTTTGGCTCTGCCAGACGCTTCCATCGCTGAAGAGCACTTGCAGGGCTCGCATTTGAAAGGCGCTAATGCTTGGACTGAGCGCCCCTTCGCGTTTCCACCGCTGCGATCGTGACCCGCCCGGCGAGGTTGAGTATGTATCGACGGCATGGAAGGTACCCCGGTCCTTGCCAAGATTGTCTGCAAATCGACAGCGAAATTTAACTGCCGATATTGGTTTGGAAGAATTATTCGTGTAAGTTATGTATATTTTGCAGTCAGCGGGCGCTCCGAAGGGATCGACATCGAGCACCACTTTGATGTCGGTCGGTCGGACAGGACAACCCTCCTCGGGATAAAAGTCAGCGCCAAGCAGTTTCTCCCTGGTTTGCATTTGCGATTGCGCCAGAGCTGATTGCCCACTATAAGGTATGACCAAGGTGCCAAGGATGAACGGAAACAAGAGTAGAGATATTGGACGAAACGCACGCCTGCCTCGGTTGATCATCTTTTTTCTCCTGGGCCTCATATTCTCATTCTCTCAGCCGTTGCAAAGCAGCGCTGCTGAAACCAAAGACCTTACACTTACAATAATACATACCAATGACTTGCACGCCCATGAGGAGCCCTTCAAGGAAAACGGCAAACTAATCGGTGGTTGGGCTGGGGTCGGTCATGTCATCCGCGAACTCAAAAAAGAGCACCCCGATGCGCTTGTTCTGGATGCCGGAGACATCTTTCAAGGATCGATACTCTATACGAAATATCATGGCGCCGTCGAGGTGCATCTGCTCAATCAGATCGGCTACGACGCCTATACGATTGGAAACCACGAATTCGACGATGGCTCGACCAATCTGGCCGAGCAGCTTTCAAAAGCCAAGTTCCCGATCGTCTCGGCCAATCTCGATGCCACCGCCGTTCCGAAGCTGGCATCGCTATTCAAGCCGTACATCATCAAGACCGTAAAAGGACAAGCCATTGCCATTGTCGGCGGCGTGACGCCGGAACTCGAATTTCTGGCCACCGCCCCCCATCGAGAAGGTGTCAAGCTAAAGGCCAGAGGTGAACATTGGTACCAACCGATTAAGGATGTCGTCGAAAAGCTGCAGAGCGAGGGCTACAACAAGATAATTTTCTTGAGCCATTGCGGAGTGGCATGTGAAATGGATCTCGCCGAGAACATCCCCGGCATCGATGCGATCATCGGCGGGCACAGCCACACGAGACTGGCGAAGCCACTGATGGTCGACCATGAGGATGGAACCACCACGACAATCGTTCAAACAGGAGCCTACGGGCGCGCGGTAGGATTTTTGCAGTTGACGTTCGATGAAAAGGGAGTGGTGGAGCCGGATCGAACCAGGTATAAGCTCATCGACATCAACGCCCAGACCCCGCAAGATCCTGACCTCAAGGCATATATTGACAAGGAGGCAGCGCCCTTTGCTGCTTTGACCAGAACCGTGGTTGGTGAAGCGACAGCCAATTTTGAGAAGAAGAATACACTCAGTGACAGCTCAATGGGAAACATTGTTTGTGACGCCGTCGCCGATTGCGGCAAAGATTACGGCGTGACCATTTCGATGCACAACCGCGGCGGCATCAGGGGTTTGATCGAGAAGGGTCCGATCAACATGGCGGAAATTTCGCAAATTTTGCCCTTCGATAATTTCGTCACTTTCGCAACCGTCGATGGCAGCATCGTGCGAAGAGCTGTTGAGCACAGCCTTGCAGAAGGCATGGGTGGTCATTTTGCTGACGTGCACGGTTTGAAATTTGCCTACGATAATGCACGACCGTCCGGCAACCGTCTGGTCTTCATTCTCGCCGACGATGGAAACGGTCATTACAAGCCGCTCGACGATAAGTCAACTTACAAGATGGCGATGAACGATTATAGTTTTACCGGCGGCGAAAATTATAATTTCGCCGGAGCTAAGGATGTGGTCAACTCAAAAATCCGAATCTCAGAGGCGCTCACGAGATACATTCGCAAGCACAAGGAGATCACGCCAAGACAGCACGACCGAATTGTTTGCGTCAGAGACGGTCTGCTGAGCGTTAAGGATCGAGACGGCAAGCTCGTTCTGGACAATGCTTCGCCCGGGGCGCGCCTGTCCATAATTGGCGGCACCGGACTTGGTGTCAGCACCGTATATAATGCCATGCCCGTGCCGGTCGCCGACGGGCAGATCCTCAAAAATGAGCTGGTCGCCGACGAGAAAGGACACTTCGAGCACAGCATCGCGGACCTGCTCAAAGACTATTCAAACGGCGGTCACAAACCGGACAAAATCTGGCTCTGCATAATTGCCTATCCTCCTAAAGGCAGCTCGGACAACACAATCATCACGACGGCTGTTCCAGCCTCGACCCCGCATTAGCGGCCTGGAGTATTTCCTCTGGGAATCATTATTCAGAAACCAATTTGTACCCCACACCATGGACGGTGCAAATCGGCGATGAGCCTTCATCCGCTTCTAATTTCTTGCGCAATCTTTTTATGGTCGTCGTCACGGCATCCACGGTGGCGTCCGATTCCGATATCCAGACACGCTCGAGCAGTGCTTCGGCGGAGAAAACTTTATTCGGGTAGCGCATGAGAAACTCGAGCAAAGCGAACTCCTTCGGCAAAAGCTTCACTGATTCTCCATTGTTGGTAACATTGAAATTGTCGCGCTCGAGAACCAGCGCTCCAACCCTGAGAACATCTCCTGTCAGATTGGGCGGTCGCCGCATCAGCGCTCTCACTCGCGCGGTCAACTCCTTGCCGTGAAATGGCTTGGTCAAATAATCATCCGCTCCGGCATCAAATCCTTCTTCCTTCTCAGAGATCGCACTTTTCCCGGTCAACATCAGCACTGGCGTGTTGGCTCCGATGGCGCGGAACTGTCTCAGAACCTCCACCCCGGATAACTTAGGCAGATTCCAATCGAGAACCACGAGATCATAGGTGCTGATTTTCAGCCTGGTAAGCGCCTCCTCACCATCGTCAACCGACTCGACGTTATGGTGCTCGAGCGATAACCAATTTTTTACTAGTTTGGCAAGCTCCGGATCGTCCTCGACAAGCAAAATCTTGGCCAAGTTCATTCTCCTTTGAATGATGAGGTCGTTTACGACAAACCCTGCCCGGGGACTCAAGTACGATCTTAATTGCTTCTATACACGACTTGAAAGCTTAGCATGAACTCTCCGGCAAAAGCTTAGCAGTAAGCTCATTGGGACCACCTTTCGGCAAGAGGAAGTAAAAGCAACTTCCCTCTCCTGGTTTGGATTCAACTCCGATTTTACCGCCGTGGCGCTCAACGATCGCTTTTGAAATAGCAAGACCGAGGCCGGCACCACCTTTCTTGCGATCCGAGACGCTGTCCACCTGTTTAAACCGCTCAAAAATGGCCGCTTGAGCGTCCTCGGGAATGCCTCTGCCCTGGTCAATCACGCGGATCTCAACATGATTGTCCAGACCACTTATCACTATCCTGATCGTCGTTCCTTCAGCTGAAAACTTGATCGCATTCGAAAGCAAATTTATGAGAACTTGCGCGATCCTGTCTTTGTCCAGCTTAAGCTCGAGATCTTCATCCTCGCATTCGATGACGACTTTTACGCCCGCCTTTTCGGCTACTAATTTAATGGACTCAACACTCACCTCAACAAGATCAAAGATGCACATGGGCTCCAGGTTCAAATTCAATTCACCGGACTCGATTCGTTCAATATCAAGAAGATCATTCACCAGTGCGATCAAACGACTGACGTTCGCATCGGCAATCTCAATGCTCTGCTGCCCTTCCTCATTCAGCTTACCGTAGAAATTTTCCGCCAGAAGCGAATGCACCATCTGAATGGAAGTCAAAGGCGTCTTCAAATCGTGGCTGACCATGGCGATGAAGTCCCGTTTCATGCGCTCCAGTTTTTTCCGCTCGGAAATATCATGCGCGACGCAAAACAATGATTTTTCATCACTGGACCAATGCACCAACCACTGCATCTCGGCTACCGAGCGGTCCGCCTTTCTGACCCGGCAGTCAAATGTGCCATCTCGCTGACTTTCGATGATACCGGCGATTATTCTACTTACACGATCGGTTTCTTCTTGCGGAACGATTGTGATCAAACGTTTGCCGATCAACTCATCCGGACTGTATCCCCAGATCGCATGGCATGCGGGGTTTATCGCCGAGAATCTACCGGAGCTGTCGAGCGAGCAAATTATATCGAGAGCATTGTCGAGAACGGCTCGTTCCTTCCGCCTGGACTCCGACAGTGATCTGGCCATGTTACGAAAAAAACTATCGAGCTTGGCCATCTCATCACCACCGCGCAGTGGCGGATGAAGAGGCTGATCGGATGCATAGCGCAGCGTGTTTTGCATCAAGAGATTCAGTCGTTCGGTTGTGTTGCGGTTAAACAAGAGAGATAACACGATCGCCAACACGACATTTCCGGCCGCACCACAAATCAACAACGCTTCGATGCCCGCGCGCGTGCGGGCCTGCTCCTCTGCTCGCGTGTGGCGAATGGTTGTCTCGCGCGCCAGCTCCTCATCGACGAGGCTGTAAACCTTTTTAAGAGCAGACCTCATTCTCAGCCAGGCTTTTATGCTCGAAACTTTGTCGCCGCTGTCGAATGAATCTCTCGCCTCGCGCAGCTGCAAATCGGCTGCCACAGCCAGTTGCTCCAGATCGCGCAGGGCGTTCATCTCTTTAGCATCCTGCAAGCAAAGTCTTTCTAGCTCTTCAAAATGCTTTTTCATATTGCCGCTCGTGTCATGAAAAGCTTTTTCGTACTCGCGGCTGCCGGTCATGTGCCTGAGAACATTGCTGGACGAGCGCTCCAGAAGCAATCTGAGCAGGCTGTCCAACTCTGCCGTCACAGCCATGGCGTGCATCTCGCTGGCGCGCGCCCGCTCCGCCTGATTGATCAAAAAAGCCAATCCGGCCACCAGTCCTAACTCGAAAATTAATGGCAGCGCCACCAATATGAGGACTTTTTGGGAAAGAGATAGGCTCTTGAGGATTCGCAATATTGGACCCATCGGCAAGCATCATGGGGCTGTTGATGCATGCCTTAATTAGAGCAGATTGGTGCCATAAATTTGCCAAAACTTTGCTCGGAATTTGCCGACGCCCACGATTACAGTACAGGCAGGTTGGAACGGCGCATACAGGCAAACTGACGAAAGAGCGTGGGGGCAATATGATGAAAAAACGGCACGGCATTTTGGCAGCCCTATCAGCAGCATTCCTTACTATGGCATTCTCCTCGGACGCACAGGCGGCATCGCTTGGCCAGCAGGGACAAGGACAACGGCCAACTCAAGGGCGGCTCTCATATGGAATGCGTAATCGACTGCCCGCCGTTCAAATCTCATACTCATATGCGAGCAACTCAAACTCAAATACCAACTCATATCAAAGCACCTACTCGAGCCCGACCGGCATCAATACTGCCAGCAATTTGCCCACGCAGACCGCGAACTTGAGCATTCCTGTGAGCAGGACATTGCCGCCTACGCGCCTCGACAGTTTCGTTCTCAACGCCGGCGCTCACAAAGAGCATATATACGGTGATGAAGGTGCCGACGGCATCCCTCCATATATGGGTTTCAGTCGAGTACACCGCATCAACACAGGCATTCTGGGAGCCCGAGACCAGGGACTGACAACCGGACACGGCAGCTACATGCCCGAGGCCTGGGGTGCCGATGAGTTCATCGCACCACCCGGGGAATGGAGCAATTCCGGCGCCAATAACGGCAACCACAACTATAACAACGCGAGTGCAGCGCTTGATTCGGCGGACCAAGCGCAATCCAGCGGAGCAGGAGGCGGGCAAGGTCAACTCACTGCAGCAGACCTTGCCCAGCATCCTTCTCCTGGAGATGGCTATCAACCGATGTTTCAACATGGCGTTTTTGTCGGCTGGTGGAGCCCTCAAGAGATCGCTCTATCGCAGACCGATTTCCCGGCCGCCTTGAGAAGCATCGTCAACAGCGATCGCTACTGGGGCGGCGAAGCCGGCAAGAATTCCATTCTCTACGAAATAGGCGACATCAGCAGCCCATTCTAAGTAAGGCAGGACGCGATCAAACGCGCCGTGTATAATCGGATGGCACCGGATGCGGCACCATCGATGAAAGAACTTGACGTCAGAATAGCGCTGCATAAATTTCTTAAAAACGGTCTGTATCGGGACAAGCCGGACAGTTTGATCATCGACGAGCTGGGCGTCATTGAAGGCAGCTTTCGGGTGGACGTGGCGGTGATCAATGACAAATTGCACGGCTTTGAGATCAAGAGCCCGTCCGATAATCTGCTCAGGTTGCCGGAGCAGCAAAAGAATTACAGCAAAGTTTTCGACAAGATGTCCATTGTATGCGCGGAACGATATGTCTCCGATGCCGTCAACCTGATCCCGAAATGGTGGGGCTTGATCAGCGTCAGTATCAAGGATGGTGAACCCTATCTGAATGAGATCTGGCCTTCTCGACAAAACAATGATGTCAATCCGTTCCACATGTGCCAGTTGCTCTGGCGCGATGAGGCTCTGGATGTGCTGAAAGAAAACGGCATGGACTACGGATTCAGAACCAAGTCGCGCCGATACATGTGGCGAGCTCTGGCAAAAGAGCTGGACCTGAATGATATTCGACGGGCGGTGAAAACGAAACTGTCGAGCCGAACAGGCTGGCGCTGAGCCGGCAGCTTGAGCGTTCCAGCTGTATCCAACGCGCTCAATCGAGTGCGCATCAAGATCGGCTACTCAGTTTTATTGCCTTCAATCTCTTTCAAGTTTTGCTCGGCTTCGGCAAATCCGGGCTTGATTTCGAGCGCCTTGCGATACTGGGCTGTTGCTTGATCCTTTTTGCCCGAGCGTGCATAAGCGACGCCGAGATTGTTGTGCGCGGATGCATTCTTTGGATCTATTTGAATCGCGCGCTCATAATGCGCGATTGCCTTTTCCAGATCACCCTTTTGCTGGTAAAGAAGACCGAGATTGTAGTGTGCATCTGCGCAGTCAGGATCTATAGACAGAGCCTTGCTGTACTCTTCGAACGCCTTGTCCGTTTTCCCCATACCGAAATATGTGATACCAAGGCTGGTGTGAGCTTGCGGATAGCCCAGATTGATCTGCGCCTCAGGAAAATCCGGATCGAGCTTCAAAGCGGTCTGAAATTCTTTGACCGCGTCCGGGAAATTGCCTAATGCACCATATGCGGCGCCAAGGTTGTTGTGAGCGGCCACGAAGTTCGGATCGATCGACAGGGCGGCCTTATATTGCTCGATGGCTCTATGCAGGCTCTTGCGTTCATGGTACAGCCGGCCCAGACTGTAGTGGGCATGAGCATTCTTAACGCTGAGCTTTATGACCCGCAAGTACGTGTTCATAGCCTGATCTTTTTTACCGAGCCTCTCCATCGTGATCGCGAGATTGTACAGATAATCGGCATTATCAGGGTGGCTTCTGATCAGATCCTGAAAAACCCGCTCGGCATCCCGATAATTGCCTTGATCGAATAAGGCGATGCCCAGATTGAACTTGGCCTCGACCAGTTTAGAATCAATTGAAAAGGCGGTTTTATACTCGTCCTCGGCAGCCCCGATTTTTTGCTGGCGATGATAGACCTTGCCGATCAGGTTATGCGCCTTTGCCTTCTGTGCATCGACAGTGGATGAGAGAAGAATGGCGCGCAAACGAGCCTCGCAGTTATCGAATGCGCCGGCATTATAATCATTGAGCGCTTGCTGGAATTGCTCCTCAAAAGTTGTCGCCGCTGGAGCAGGAGTGCAGCATATGACCGTCGTCGCTAAGAGAAATGAAACGAGCCAAGAAAATCGAAATCCGTAGATCGGCAACATTGACGTTCGCTCGCACCGCATCTGGTGAAAAGTGTCTCACATGAGCATATCTATTATATAGCCGCCGACCCTGGTCTCCTTGCTCATCTGCCGCCTTCTCATTACACTCTTTTGGTCCAGCGATTACACTTCGATGCGTTTTAAGCTCGACTGGGAATCATGTATTGGTACAAGACTATCGGAATCATGAGTTACTCTAATGTTCATGACCAGACGGACTCAAAAATATCGGTCGTTCGTGCCGGCATTGTTGCTTGCCAGCGCGCTGGCTTGCTTGGCTCAAACCGCGGCGCAAGCCGATGACTGCTCGGAGCATTTGAGCCAGGCGACACGTTTGTTCGGCCAGGGCAAAGATCAAGAAGCGCTGCGGTACATGCGCGCGCATCAGGAGCAATGCAGGAACTCGGTGCAATTCAATCTCCTTCTGTCGACGATTTTGATTCGCATGAATGGTCATGCAAAAGAGGCTGCGGATGCGGCTGCTACAGCCCTCAGTCTCGATCCGAAATCGCTGGCTGCAAACATGCAATATGCCGTTTGCCTCAATGCCGCCGGCGATCGCGAGAAGGCTGTGGCAGCATTTAGACAGCTGGTCAAGATCGATCCATCGAATTATGATGCCTGGTCCGCACTTAATGCCCTCTACTCCGATCTCGGCGATCAAGAGGAGGCGAAGAAATGCGCTAACAAAGCCGCTTGCCTGGAGCCGAATTCGAGAACCGCCCGGGTGCGTACGGCAAGAAACTTATACAAGGCCGGAAAATTTCAAGCGCTCTCGACAGAGCTCAAGCGTTTAATCAGCGATGATGATCTGGAGCCGGAATTCTTCATCCCTCTTGCCAAAGACGCCCTTTCGATGAATGCCTACGACGAGGCAATTCAAGCCGCCGATAGAGCCCTCGCGGTTTACCCCCACTCACCTGATTGCATCAAGGCGAAAGCTGAAGCGCAGCTCTGGCAGCGGCATTATGAAGATGGGCTGAATACTCTCGCTAAACTGCAGGCAGCTCCATCGGGTCGATCGAGGAAGAAAAACGAGCGCAAACAAGAGACCCTGGACCCGCAAACCCTGGCTATTAAAGCGCTTCTGCACCTGCGTCTTGGCCAGAGCCGGGAAGCCGAGGAGGCGGTGGCTAAATTGCCCGAGCGCAATGACAAACTGCCGATCGCTTGCCTGGCGAAAGCCATATCGCTCCAGTACAGCGGCGATAGCCAGGCAGCGCAGAAGCAGCTGTTCGCTTCCTTGCAGGACGATCAACTATTCGCTCCGGCGCATGTTGAACTGGCCAGACTCTTCCTCAGGCAGGGAAAGGACGAGGAGGCGCTTGGCGAGGCGCGCGAGGCCATGCGCGTCCGAGTCTTCAAGGCCAGCGGCAAAGCCATGGAAGCCAGGTTGGCCCTCGAGCAAGCCCCTTTGCGCGAAAAAATGGAAGAGGCGATGCGCCTGGCAAAAGAGGCGGTAAAGGAGAATGCAGACGATCCGGAGGCGAACATTGCCCTGGCGCTATGCGAATTACGAGCCGGGCATCTGGATCCGGCTCGCTCGGCAATCAGCCATGCCCTGGAGATAGAGCCGGGAAACATCGATGCCATGCTGGCTCAGTCCAAACTCTTCGAAAGTGAAGGCAACAATGCAAAACGCATGGAAACGATCAAAAGCGCACAGCAAGTGGCAAAGGGTGATAGTGAGGTGCTGGTCGCCCTCGCTCAGGCACACATAGACAGCGGCGACAGCGAAACGGCCGTGGAAATTCTCAAGCAAAGCCCGGCGATGGAGCACGGCGATGCTCTGGTTGTCTTCGCGCTGGCGCGCGCTTATGAGCGCAGCGGGCAGGCAAAGGAAGCAGCCACATACTTCAAGCAAAGCTTAGCTCACGGACTGAAGGGCCCCCGGGCGGCAATCGCCCGCGAGGCTCTCAAGCAGTTCGGCGGTTCAATGTGATGAGAGCGCTATTGATCTACAATTAGCGCAGGGGGCGAGCCAACCATATGGTTTCAAGCAAAACAGCCACACTTCAGTCGATAAACCCGGCTACCAGAGAGGTTCTGGGAGAATTTCCCATCATGCCCAGGCTGGCCGTCAAGGAAGCAGTGGAAAAGGCATGGAAAGCTTATGAGGACTGGCAACTTCTCGACTACTCCAAGCGCGGTCGTCTCATCCTCAAGTTGCACAAGATCCTGGCCCGACGAGCCGATGAGATCGCAGCCCTGATCAGCTCGGAGGTCGGCAAACCGCTTTCTGAAAGTTACTCATCAGAAATAATGGGAACGCTCGACACTTGCGTGTGGTTAGCGGACAACGCCGAGCGTTTGTTGAGCGATCAGATGATCCAACTATCCAATCCGCTTTTATCCACCAAGCAAGGCGTGGTCGCCTTCGAGCCTCTGGGCGTGGTCGGCATCATTTCGCCGTGGAATTATCCCTTCTCCATACCGATGATGACTATGCTGATGGCGCTGATGGTTGGCAATACTGTTGTTTTGAAACCATCGGAAAAATCCACTTTGATCGGAATCAAGATCGGTGATCTATTTAAGGAGGCTGGTTTTCCTGAGGGCGTTGTGACGATCATCACAGGCGATCGCGAGACCGGTAAGATTCTCAGCGAAAGCCGGCTGTCCAAGCTGATTTTCACCGGCAGCGTCGAGGGCGGCAAGAAGGTTATGGAGCAAGCTGCCCAGAATTTGACACCAGTTTGTCTTGAGTTGGGCGGCAAGGATGCAGCCATCGTTTTGCCCGACGCGCCGGTCTCCTGGACTGCCAGGGCTCTGGTTTGGGGTGCCTTCACAAATTGCGGTCAAGCATGCGCATCGATCGAGAGGGTCTACATTCTCAAAGGCAAGAAAACGGAAAAGATTATTCAAGCGATCGTGGATGAAACGAAAGCATTGAAAGTGGGTCCATGCACGGACGAAAACAACGACGTCGGTCCGATTATTGATGAAGATCAGCGCCAGAAGGTGATCGACCACATCGAGGATGCGAAGGAGAAAGGTGCCAAAATTTTGACCGGCGGCAAAAAATTGGAAGAGCTCCAGGGCTTCTTTTATGAGCCGACCGTGCTCCTGGACGTCAATCACGATATGAAAATCATGAGGGAGGAAACGTTTGGTCCTGTGCTGCCGCTCATGGTGATTGACAGCGAAGACAGGGCCGTGGAGCTGGCCAATGACAGTGAGTACGGTCTGTGCGCCTCGGTATGGGGGAGAAATCTGCGCCGTGCCGAAAACATCGCCCGAGATTTAAATGTCGGCACGGTGCTGATCAATGATTGTCTATTTTCGCATGCCGTACCGCAATTGCCCTGGGGAGGATTGAAGAAGAGCGGCTTCGGAAGGGCGCATTCGCAATTCGGACTGATGGATCTGGTCAATATTAAGCACATCAATATTGATGCCGCCGGTGGTGGCACGCGCTTATGGTGGTACCCTTACGGCCGCAACCGACAAAAGCGGATTAGGGGCGGCGTCCAAATTTTTCACGGTTCGTTTTTTTCAAAAATAAAAGGACTGTTTGATTACACCATCAATATATTTAAAAAGCCAAAAGCTTAGCCTTTACATGCCTAGCTATTTTAGCGCCTCGGTCTGCGCCGTTCTGGCAATTCTCCTTCAATGTACTCATCGACTAT
>JAJPJO010000244.1 GCA_021324135.1 Pseudomonadota bacterium | reverse complement strand
CTGCCAGGAGAACGGAACCATGGTCCGATATCTGCCGAGATCGATTCCGGATGGGCTGCCTCTTTATTTGTGGATTAAAGATAAGAAATAGCCGACGATGCGGCGATCCTTAATCAAAGGTTTTTCTTCAGCTCTGCAATTTGTCGCTTCCATTCCTTGAGCGACTCTCTCCTGCGCTCGCCTGCCTTTTGCAAGCGCTCTAGAACTCGCTCTCCCTGAAGCACTACTCCGTTGAGCTCATCAAGAATGGCGTGTTCTTCATGAGACAAGCTGCCCCCCTGCGGTTTGTAGACCAGATCGTGCTCGATTTCCGACCAGGCTTGCATTATGATTGTTGCAACCTGTATTTCGACTTTGGCGCGATGATAGCGTTCCTCAGCCGGTTTCAGTGAGTCTTTTTTTGGAGAGACGCGGTAGTGCGTTGCCCAATAACCTGAGAACTTCTTCGGTTCGTCAAGCGCAGTGCTGCCGGACAGCTGCTTTTCGAAGTGAACGTCGAAGAATTCCTTGATTACCGCATCTACGTCCTGACGATCTTTTGGAAAGTAGAGCGCAACCCGAACGCCTGCAAGATCGACAATATCGGCATAAATATCCTCAATGGTTCGATAGCCCTTCTTATTTTTCAAAGACAGAGCGCGCCTTTCGATCTTGACTGCCAGGCTATCGGGGCGCTTAGCTCTAAAGCTGACCCAAGTGCGAATGCCTCTTGAGATTAGAGCATTATCCAGAGCATCTGCCACCAGTCTCGCTGCTGAAAAATAGTAGTCGTACGAGCGCTCGTATTCCCGCATGAATTTGTCGATTAGCTTCGGCAACCCGGCGCGCATCTCCGAATATTCCGGACCCCGCATGAAGAGCTTATAGTTCAAATCCTCAGCGATTCCCTGAAGCGCTTCCTGTTCGCCTTGATCCAGTTGATTTTCCGTGTAGAAGACGATCTCTCTGGAGAATTGCAGAGCTGATGCCGCAATTCCATCAGGAGAGAAGGCGCTGCGCTGGATAACATCGAACGAACTGGTCGCTTCCTGAAGGGCTTGGGCGGGACGGGACATTACCGCGGCACAACATGTAAGAGTGCTGGTTGAGTACGGAACCAGATATGAGACGAACGCCTTCGCCCGCTCGAAATCAAACGAGACGCGCTCAGTGATGGCGAGCATGTCACCGGACGCTTCATCGAGCACCGCAACTTCTCTCGTGATGCCGAGCAAATCTTCAAAGTCTTGTTCGAATAGTTCTTTGAGTGTACGCATGGCTGATGTTTTTATCACATCACCCTGCGCGGTTCAATCAATTAGAGTTTATCGCGAACCTTCTTGTATCTAAGACTATTCGTATGTTGTCTGTCTTCTGGGGACTAAAGTTCTTTAGATCCCATACGATTTTGTTACCCACTTTTTTCCAATCCTTGGGCGAAACGCTTACAACGCACTCGGGCGATATCCCATCGAAGGAAACTTCAATTTGGCAGCGGCCGATCGGGCCCTTCCAGTCTGCTCCGGTTTCTACGACATAAACCACTTCTCTGGAAAGTGCCAGCGCCTTCTCTTCTGCGTCTGCAGTGGCGTCTTGCTCCTGCTCTTCTAAAACTCTACTCACGGCTATCGGCATTTTCTGCGTGGCACCCTTGAGAATATTGTAGTAAGTCACCTTGACGGCATGGACTTGCTGACTTTTGAAAGACAAATCAAATGTGTGCCAGTAGCGATAATCCGAAGTCCCTGCTGCAGTTTGTGCTTGAAGCCTGGAGGTAATCTTTTTGCCATCCACGATCGCGTGAAATTTGTGCAGCTCTGTCGCAGAATTGCACGGGAAACCAGTCTTGATCTCTTGAGCTTGACCCGCCTTGAAATTGAAAGTGGCATCCACAAAGCATTTTTGCTTGGTAATGCGCAATTTGACCAATTCACTCTCCATGCTTATTTGGTTAGGCTGTGCATAACCGATATGGCGGCCGCCGACTGACACCCGTGTATCGGGTGGCAGCCCGAGATTGGCTGCAGATGGAAGGATTGAGAGTAGCGCCATGCTGGCAAAAACAGACACTTTCAAAAATTGTTTCATCGCAGCCTCTCATCAGTTAATTCAGCATAGCGCAACTTGATTGTGAAAAGCAAAACCGGAAAGTCTTCTGTAGGTATACAATACGGAAATCACCTCTGACCAGCATTAGGCATAAGATTGAGTGCAATCCTGATATACATCTTCTGCGGAACGACAGCAATAGGTGCTCTTATGGGCATGTTTCTCAAAGAGCGAAAGCGGCTACTTGGAGTGGATATCGTCCTGTGGTCGATAACTCTGCTCTTGGCTTCAATATTTGGGGCCGGGCTTTTGTCCAAGACAAAAGACGTATCACCGCATACGGTGCGCCGCCAAGCTGTAGAGAAGGCGCCTGAGCAGGCTGATTTGAATTACAGACGTTCAGTCGATTTGTTGGAAGTTGAGCTTAACCACTCCTGGTTCATCTACAACTTGCCTGGTCCGATCAAGTCACTTGCATTGCTGAGCGATGGAGCACCTGAGTTTTTCTTTTCACAAGAGCGTGCCACTCAGTATCAGATGTCAGCGTTGAGAGTAGGGCACGAATCCGATCCGTACGTGACAGCGAGGCTGCTTATCCTTCTGCATGAAAATGGCGAGGATTGGAAGAAACTGATTTCCAATTTCCAAGAAAAAAATGGGCAGAGTGACGAGTTTCTTAGAGCGGTGGAGGCGATTTATTTGGCGGAGCAGAGTAAGAAATCCGCTGACGTCGCGAATAAGGATAAGCTTGAGATAAGCGACACGACGAGTTCAAACTCGATGAGCACGGCTGGCGCGATTGTCGTAATCGAGAGGTCTACTGATAGTTGGTATCGAACGGCGGTCCTATCAACCGCGTATCAAGACGATCGGAAGAAGCTTGCAGTAATCGAGGAGCAAAAGCAAAATCGATGTAATTTAGCGGTGGCGGCATTGTCTTTCTATCATCTTTTGGTGGCAGCAGCGTCCGTTGCGGGCATCCTGATTCTCTGGAAATTTATAAGGAATCGAAAGCCGCACTCGGACAAGCCGATTTCATTTTCGTTTCGGCAGATCTACGCATGTATACTGGCTTTCTTCTGCACCATGGTTTTCATGGCGTTTAATCATACTGCTATCAATGAACAGTGCCGCCGATTGTTCTCATCCAGCAGCTGGGATTTTGGTCTGCATAACGGCAGCATCCTGGCTGTGCTAGTCACATTCGTTGTTACTATCGTGGCGCTGACTTCTGCATGGCTCTTCGCGCTGAAGCCGGATCACATTTCATGGAGAAGAATATTACTGGGTTCACCCGAGTTGAATCTTGGACAAGTTGCAGCCTATGGCGTAGGCGGGTTTTGCGTTGGTACGATGCTGCTCCAGATTCTGATCGTAATTAACAACCAGATCGATAGGTCATTCAGACCGCCGAATGATTTCCTTGAAATATTCATCATCGGCAGCCCAATTCTATCGACATTATTGATTCTTGCCTATTGCGTCGCTGGACCGCTCGCTGAAGAGATTATTTTTCGCGTTGTACTTTATGGCTGGATGCGCCAGCGTCTCAATGTGGTAGTGTCCGTGGTGGCAATAAATATTATTTTTGCACTTTACCATTGCAATCTTCCTCTGTTTATTACCTACTTCACCCTGGGCGTCATCTTCACGGTTGTATATGAACGCACTCGCAGTCTGGCAGCGTGCTGGCTTAGCCACTGCCTCTGGAATCTATTGGTAAATCTGGAGGCATATTTGAAACTTTGCTTATAAGCTGTGGCTCCGTTCTTTGCACTTGGCCTCGAACTCAGCTATAACTCGCCTGTTGTCCTCATTGTTGACGACGAGTTCACCGTCGGGACTGCGGATCAGGACAGAGTCTTGTCCATGGCGCGGAGGACATTTCGCATCGATTTGTTCCTGGTCTGCTGTCCGCATCGCTTGATAAAGAAGATCGCTGCGCTGCAGCAGTACAGCCCTTCCTTCCTTGCCTGATCTGAAGGCGGACAATCCTTCAGCTTGCATTTCTGCGGGATTCGAGAAGTAGGTTGTGATAGGCCTTACAACTGCATTTTCGACCATTTGCTGCCTCGTGATCGTGTACCCTCTGGCAAAGAAGCTGATCTGGCCCTTTTCATTTACCGGGTGCCCGTCATCGTTGCAACGGGTCCAGCTCCCTTCCTCCGTGACTTCACCGTTGTGGCGATAAAGAAAACCATCCTTTCCGCGCAGCATCCACTGATCGACGAAGGTTCCGTTGATATTGGATTTTACCAGCTTCCAGCCAATCGATTCGTATTGCTGCCGTTCGGCAAAATCAGATCGGCGCCTGGAAAAATCGGTTGTCTTTCGCTGTGAGGTTTGCAATCCCTCAGGCAGAGAAACTTCATTCGTCTGATCTACCTGCGCCAATGTAGCCTGATCGTGATGCGCGAGTTCGTGAGCGACGATAAACTCGGCTGACGATCCCGAGTAGGAAAGCCCCTTGCCATACCAATCCGCCTTGTCCAGATCCGTAGGAGGCTTACCGTGCAGACTTTCGGGCTCAAAAACGATAGCTGGGCGTCCGCCGATCAGAGAGTAATAGGCTAAGGCAGTTCCGGCAGAGTTATCTTTAGTTAGAAAGTATAACTTCGGAGCCGGCGATCCAATCAACGTTCCTTCGGATCTGGGCCGTTTTTCCAGCGCTGACTGGATGGCAGCGAGCTCTCCCAGATCAGGAGCTCTGCACTTAGTGCTTGTGCCGATAATGTAGGGGGGCACCTCATCAGCGGACGTCGAGAAATCGACATGATATTTTCGAGAGAGTTCGCGCTCCTTCTCGGCAATTAGTTTGCCGACTTCGGTTTCGGCTTCATTCAAGCCGTTCTTTGTAGCAGCTGTTTCGAACAAGTTTGTGTCCTTACCGAAAGCCAGTAAATGATACTCAAATGAATGCGCGTTGCTCTGTCGCACCAGTAGACCGGTCTTTAAATAGAAATCAAAATCAGCAGATTGATAAGGTACACCAATCCTTTGATTCGTTTTGCTCGATAGATGGTTCGCTGCTTCACTGCGCAACGGATTGTGATCGGTTGATCGCCCGGTTTGAGCTCCATCGGAAATTTCGCCGCCCATAAGCAGCTCCCTTTTTTGAACCAACATTGCAAGCCGATCAATTCAGGCAGAAAGATCTAACAATGTTGTTAAAATAAGTTTTTCAATGTGGAAGAATTCTTGCGGCATGTCCTGCATGATTGAATTTGCCTTGGACGATTAATACCGCTTCTACTCGGAAACTTGCAGCTCGCCTTGGGGCTTCTTCATCAAGATCATCAGCAAGGCTCCGGCAAAGAGAACGAGCGCCACGCACGCGAATGCATCGTTGAATGCCATAACGAATGCCTCATTCCTTACCTGAGTGGCGAGCACTTGCAGTGCTTGCTGATGTGCAGCCCAAGTACTCGCACCTGAATGCAAGAGCTTATGCGATGCGTCGGCAAGAAAGTTTTGCACCTGGGGATCGGAGTCGCTCACACGTTCCAACAAGCGGAACGAGTGAAATTGCTCACGCTGCGTCACCAGAGTTGATGCCAGCGCTGTTCCGATTGAACCGCCGAGGTTGCGCATCATATTGAAGGTTGCAGAAGCCGAGCCGGCTTCTTCCGCTGAGATGCCGGCGGTCGTCAGTGCTGACAGAGGTGTGATGATGAACGGCAGCCCAAGCGCTCTGACCAGCATCGATGCGATAAGCTGTTCTCCCGCGTAATCATGGCTCATGAATGCGTTCATAGCGCAACTTATGGCAAACATACTCATGCCGAACCCGACAATGACGCGAGCGTCTATGCGTTTCATCAGCGCCGGGACAAATGGCGTTATTGCAAGCTGCGGTAGACCTGACCAAATCAAGACTTGACCGATTTGCCAGGCGCTGTATCCTTGCACAATGGCTAAGTAAATCGGTAAAAGATAAACGGTACCGTAGAGGGCAAAGCCGAGAGCTACGTTGGCGAGAGTGCCCAAACCAAAGTTTCTCTGAGCAAGCAAGCGCATATTGATCAGCGGAAATTTTGCCAACCCCTCGCGGATGACAAAAAATGTTAGACTCACGGCAGCCAGTGCGGTGCAAATGCGAATCGGCTCGTATCCCAGCCAATCCTTTCGTTGACCTTCCTCAAGCACGTATATGAGGCAGCCTAAGCCGATTGCCAT
>JAJPJO010000066.1 GCA_021324135.1 Pseudomonadota bacterium | reverse complement strand
TACCACCAGACTCCCGCTCGCACTCAATGTCGTGCGCGTCTCAGGACTTGGCAGCGTAACATGACCTGACGCGTCATACCACGCATATACGCTGTAGTAGGTGCCTGCTGGAAGCGACCCGGCTCCCGACGTGGTGTTGATCGTCGCCGTGAGAGGGTTAGTGGTGCCGACGACGGAGCCATCTGTCGATGTGCCGCAGGTTATGGCAAGCGGGAGATTTACGCCGCATCCGGCAATGTATCCCTGTTGCGATGGTGTCAGCGTGATGACGTTGTTTTTGGCAGGCAAGCCATTCGCTGATCGCAGTGTGCCGGATAGCGTGACTTGCGATTGCGTGACGCAGTCCTGCGCGTGCAGCCGTGTATCGCACAGCGCAATCAACAACAGCACCAGCGCGGCGAGCACAAACCAGCGCAAGTTATAGCGCAGTCGGATGCGTTTCCCTGTTCCCTTGCACAGAAAGCAAGGATGCGCTGCATCAATCAGCCCGGCAGCGTCCCACTGGCAACGGATCGATCCCAAACCATCGCAGAAAGAACATGGAGTTGAGCGTACCAGGAGATTGCGAAGCATGAGATTTAGTGGATCGTCGGCCTTGGCTTGAGCGCGGGGATGGCGTTTTCCGACCAGCACGCCCAGCAGTGTTTATCGCTGCGGGGTGATGCCAATAGATAGTTACTGCCGCATAAAGTACATTTCTTCATCTGGGAAGCCCTGATTTATTGCGTTACTTTCGCCAATGTTGGCTGCTCGGATTTCTTTTGCGCTTCCTGCGCCTTGAGCATCTGGGCGTGCTTGAACTCTTCACCGGCAAGCTGCATCGCCTGGTGCCGGTACTTGAGCAGCGTGGCCAGCATCTCGACCACCGTGCCATGAATATGCAGCGGCTGCTTGCTCAGCTCGTCATCGAATTTCTTCACGAATTGATTCAGGTTGTGGCGACCGGTTATTACCGCGTCGTCTGTGACTTGCCGCACTGTTTGCTCGATGGTCTGCACTTCTGCGTTCACGCTGTCTCCTTCAACATGCTTGTAAAGCGTTCCGTTAACTGATGCCTGAAATCCGAAGGGGTAATCGAGCGGGAAAACTCAATTTCCTCCGCAATACCCGGATAACTCGCAAATACTTCATTGGCGATAGTGGAAATTTCAGAGTGTTCCATGGAACTCCAATTGGTCGGTTAAGACCTGATGCACGATCTCGCGCGTCATGCGCTCATCGCGGTTTGTGCTGAATAGCAAAGGAATGATCTGCTTGCTCTCGATATGCATGAGCCGGAGCTTGGCCATGTTCGGCATTTGCGTTATTTCGAATGACACTATCTCAATGCCCGGCCAGTTCGATTCGAGCTCTTTTTCGATCCATTTGCGCTGCTCGGCCAATGTGTCGTTGCGCGTGAATTCGACATAGGTGGGCGTGTTGTCTGAATCAGGCTGGAACAGGATTGGCTTCATTGTTGATATTTCTTGCTCGGCTTCTTTTCCGGCACACACTCAACTCCGCACATCGGTCCTTGCGGATAATGCCATGTATGTTTAGGCCACCTACAGCGCTCGCGATAGTCCGACGCCTCACGCCCGATCAGCAGCCGCTTGCACACCAGGCAACGCCGATACTCATAGGTGTCCGTCCATCCCTGACCGCCGCGGGCTCTGTCACGCTCGACTAACTCTTTCGCCAGTCGCCGACTACGAATCCAGCATGAATATGTGTCATGCGGCAGAGTCTTAAGGCCAACTCCTGCCGGTATAGGTATTGCTGTAAGTCGGACAAACTGTGCATGGCGTCGACGGGGTACGGACCGAAACCGCGCCATTCGATGGTCTGCGAGTCTCCGGTCGAGTTTGGAGACGCAGTAGCTGAGTGATTTATCACCACGTTTTGACCAGTCAATCTGAAGTCCCTGAAGTCGGGCAGGTAGGCGTGAAGGTAATGCCATTTTCGGCCAATATCATGCGCACTGCTTTGCGCCCAATTTGTATGTGCGGTTCGGAGCTTACGACCGGCCAATAGCGATCAGTTACTTTTTCACCTTCGATCCGTAGCGCGCCGCTCTTGATGAGGCGTAATGCTGCGCTACGAGATGACGCAAGTTCCAAGGCCACGA
Source organism: Pseudomonadota bacterium (assembly GCA_021324135.1). Classification (GTDB taxonomy): domain Bacteria; phylum Cyanobacteriota; class Vampirovibrionia; order Obscuribacterales; family Obscuribacteraceae; genus JAJPJO01. The sequence continues at coordinate 1,052 of JAJPJO010000066.1, read as the reverse complement.
TGGCTTCTTGCCAGTCAATCATGACGGCGCGAACGTATTCGTTTCCCTCGGCATCGCAATAGAGATCCGCCGAAATATGCTTAGCCACCTACCACCAGCTGCATCACAGTCATACCGGCGCTTGGCGCTGGCTGCCAGGTGCGGCTGCTCACCCATGCCGCCACATTCTTCCCCGATCCTGCTACCCATTCCATCTGGCCATCCGCAACCATTTTCTCGACCTCGGCGCGTGTCCAGTGTCCATGCGTACACGTTGCGCCATAGCATGGCTGCGAATATCCCCATGCCAGCTGCCGCGCTGCATGCACACTCAGCACACAAATGCGGCGTTTCTCTTTTACCGCTGAGCGCTGCGGTTGGTGGCGTTTTGCTTTAGGCGCAAAGCGGAATACCCGCCCACGCACATGAGTCTCTATACGATCGCCTGTCTGCGTCGTTTCGATTGTCGCCATTATTTTTTGAAAGTATTTGGATTAGCGGCTTGGTAAACTACCCACCCAGCATTTCTTTGATCAGTTCACGATAAACCGGCGCATACTTCGCATCGATTAGAGATGCAGATGAAATTAACTGTCGCCTGCATCTGCGAGCCTCATCTTCCGATGTGTGCCCACAAGTGCAAATCCATCCTGTCGCCACATCCTGGACCGCATAAGTAGTGGATGGCGCAATCGGCACACCATTGTCTTCCCCGCTCATCTCTGTCTTTCGGATGATTAGATTTAGCATTTTTGTTCTGCTGCAGGGAATACGAACCTTGCACCCTGGTTCGTTTAGGTCCGGACTATTCCGCGGCCCGGCTCGCAATCTCGCTCCTCGCCTACCAGTGCGTCAGAGCGGACTCAACTAACTGTTGTCGCTTGCCGTTCGCTTACCCGAAAACTCCATTTTTGGAGAATTTCCACTCTCCGTAATAGATATTAGCCACAGCGGCCATCATCCGGTGGGGTAGATTTTGAGAGGCATCATCGAAAAGTGCGGGCGTCAATGGTGCCATGCCCCCAAACCCCCTCCGTTCCGAGTTCATCCAGCGAGACTATCCGTTACATTCC
>JAJPJO010000249.1 GCA_021324135.1 Pseudomonadota bacterium | reverse complement strand
GATGTCCCACGGCTCCAAGTTCCACCGCTCGATGGGTTCCATCGGCGCCGGCACCACCCCAGGCCGCACCTTCCGAGGTTCGATCATGCCGGGCCAGATGGGCAACAAAAATGTATGCACCCGACGAGCTAAAGTCGTTCGAGTCGATAAAGAAAAAGGTCTCCTTCTCATCAAAGGCCCCGTGCCGGGAGTCGAGGGAGGCCTTCTTGTTATCACGCCCACAAAACTGAAGTGGAACAGCTAAGGCTGATCACGGTTTAAACAAACAATCCATTCAATCAGTTCAATCAGAGAGACGGAAAGATGACATCCACGCAAGTGCTAGATCTAAAAGGCAAAAAGGTAGGCGAGCTCACACTCGAGGGCAGCGTTTTTGCATCCGAGACCAAACAAGGTCCGATGCATACCTACCTGGTCCGGCAACTGGCCAATGCCAGAGCCGGTTCGGCCAGCTCGAAGACACGCTCGGAAGTGCGCGGCGGCGGCAGAAAGCCCTGGCGCCAGAAAGGCACTGGACGGGCTCGCGCCGGCTCGATTCGCTCACCTTTGTGGCACGGTGGTGGTGTCGTATTTGGTCCCAAACCAAAAGACTATTCCATCTCGATGCCGCAAAAAATGCGCCACGTTGCTTTGCGCTCGGCTCTCTCAGCCTCTAAGGACAAGCTCCTGGTCGTCAAAGATTTTGCCGCGATCAACGAGCCCAAAACGAAACTCTTTTTCCAGGCTCTCAAAGACCTGAAAGTGGACGGCAAGAAAGTTCTCCTCATCCTCGATTTCTCCAAAGAAGAGTCGAGCAAGCTCGAGCGGGCGGCACGCAACGTCGACCGCTTGAAAGTGATTCGCTCCGAGCACGTCAATGTCAAAGACTTGCTCGAGTACGAAGTGATTCTGATTAGCGAAGGCACGGTCAAAACGATCGGCGATACGCTCAAGAAGAAAGTGGAAGAGAAAACGATCAAGAAGTCGCCAATCAAAAAAGGACCGCGAAAAGCGAAAGTAAAAGCGGCTCCTAAGGCTAAGGAGAAGAGCGGCAAGGAAGCCAGAGAAGTAAAAGCGAAAGCCAAGGCTGAGAAAGCTGCCGCTAAAGCCGAAGCGCAAGCCGAAGGCGGCGATAAGAAAGAAGATAAGAAAGCCAAGTCGGACAAGGCTGCAAAACCCGCTCCTAAAGCGGATGGCAAGTCCGGCAAGGACAACAAAGGAGATAAGAAGAAGGGCAAGTAAGAGCCGATCAGGCAACGACAGACCCGGCTTCAAGCAAAGCTGAAGCGCACTAAGACGATATCAGGAAAAGATCATGGACAAGCGATACTCCCAAATCATCATAAAACCGATCATCACTGAGAAATCAGCTCAGCTGGCTCAGCCTGGTCAGTATAAGTCCGCCACCGCCAAGTACACCTTCGCGGTGACCAGAGATGCAAATAAGGTCGAGATCAAAAAAGCGGTTGAGGAGCTGATCAAGCAACTGTACCCCGGCAAGCAAAGCCAGGTTCTCGACGTGAACACATCTGCCGTTCGGGAGCGCTTTAGCCGCCGCCGCCGTCACGGCCGTTTCCCTAAAGACAGCAAAAAGGCGATTGTCACCATCGGCGGTGAAGCGCTCGATTTGTTTGAAGCATAATTTCCAACATCCCGTGTTCCCTGGAGTTTAGAAGGACAAGCAATATGCCGGTTAGGAAAGTAAACCCAACATCAGCAGGACGACGCAATATGTCGTTGTTCGACTTTTCGGATTTGACCACCGATCGTCCGGAAAAGAGTTTGACGCGCCGGAAGAAGTCGACCGGTGGTCGCAACAACCAGGGACGTTTGACCGTGCGCCACAAAGGCGGCGGCCACAAGCAAAGATATAGAGTGATCGATTTCCGCCGCGACAAGCATGGTATCCCGGGTGTGGTCAAAACGATCGAGTACGATCCCAACCGCAATACCAGAATTTGCTTGATCGTTTATAAAGACGGCGAGAAGCGCTACATTCTGGCGCCGCATGGTATCAAAGTCGGTGACAAGGTGATGAGCGGTCCGAACGCCGAAATTCAGATCGGCAACGCCATGTCGATCAGACAGATTCCGCTGGGCACCATGATTCACAACGTCGAGTTGACGCTCGGTCGTGGCGGACAACTTGGTCGCTCGGCTGGAACCCAAATTCAGCTGCTTGCCAAAGAAGGCAACATGGCCACTCTGCGTTTGCCATCGGGTGAAATGCGCATGGTGCACATGGATTGCATGGCGACAATCGGCCAGCTCGGCAACACCGACGCCAAAAACATCACTCTGGGTAAAGCCGGACGCAAGCGCTGGATGGGCATTCGTCCCACCAACCGCGGCGTGGTGATGAACGCAGTCGACCATCCCCATGGCGGCGGCGAAGGCAAATCACCAATCGGCGGCAAACCGCAAACACCCTGGGGCAAGCCGGCTATGGGTTACAAGACCCGCCGCGGCCGCAGACCCTCGGATCGCTTTATCGTCAAGCGCCGCACTAAGTAAGACAGGTAGAAACGCATGCCGAGCGATCGGCGCAGTTGCAAAAGAGAACCCATCAGGAGGTAATCGTGGGACGATCGTTAAAGAAGGGACCGTATGTAGAGCCCTCTCTAGCCAGAAAAATCGAAGAGCTCAACCGCCGAAACGAAAAGCGGGTGCTCAAGTCCTGGTCGAGAGACTCGATGATTGTGCCTGACATGATCGGGCATACCATCGCCATCTACAACGGCCGCAAACACGTTCCCATCTACGTGACCGAGCAGATGATCGGGCACAGACTGGGTGAGTTTGCTCCCACCAGATTGTTTAAAGGTCACGCCGGCGGCGACAAAACCGCCAAGCGCGCTGCTGCACCGGCAGCTTCATAACCAGTGAGGAACTAGAGGAAATCCGCCATGCAAAGCAAATCACAGGCGAAGTGGATAAGAATGTCTCCCAGAAAAGTGCGGCGAGTCGTCGATCAAATTCGCGGCAAAAAATGCGGCGAAGCGCTCGAGCTTCTGGAGTTCATGCCCTACAAGGCAGCCAGACCGGTCTGGAAAGTGGTAAACGCCGCCATGTACAACCTAATTCATCACGAGAAGCATCCCGTTGCTGAAAAGATTGCCAAAAACATGGTGATCGTCGATGCTTACGCCGACCAGGGACCGACGCTTCCCCGCAGATTCAGAGCCCGCGCCCGCGGTCGGGCAATGCCCATTTTGAAGAGAACCAGCCACATCACCGTGGTTATCTCGGACGTTTAAGAGACCAGGCACCCGCAAGGGTGCAAAAGCGGCACCGGCGACGGTGCAAAGAGGAGAGGCACCATCTACGGTGCAAGGAAAGAGAGGACAAGAACTTGGGTCAGAAAGTACATCCTAACGGTTTTCGGCTCGGCATCCACAAAGGATGGTCGTCGAATTGGTTCGTCACCAAGAAGGACATCGCTCCTCTAATTGAGGAAGATCATCGTTTGCGCATCTTCCTGGCGAAGGAATTGTCGGGCGCCGGTGTCTCGAAAGTAGAGATTTCGCGCAAAGCCGATCAAATCCAGATCGACATCTACACGGCTCGTCCGGGCGTAGTGGTCGGCAAAGGCGGTCAGGGCATCGAGCATTTGACCGGCAAGATCAAGGGTCTTTTGAACCGATCCGGTCTTGATATTCGCATCAACATTCTTGAAATCAACCGCGTCGATCTCGAATCAAAATTGGTCGCCGATTCGATCGCGCAGCAATTGGAAAAACGCGTCGCCTTCCGCCGCGCCATGAAACAAGCCATGCAACGCTGCATGCGCGCCGGCGCCGTCGGAGTGAAGGTGATGGTGGCCGGCCGTCTGGGCGGTGCTGAAATTGCCCGCACGGAATGGGCCAAGGAAGGCCGCATCCCACTGCAAACGCTTCGCGCCGATATCGATTACGGTGTCTCGGAAGCCAACACGGTCATGGGCATCATCGGCATCAAAGTATGGGTGTTCCGCGGCGAGCTGGAATCAGGCCAGTGGTCGCCACCCAACATCAAGACCCAGAGCGAGCGCAGCGGCGAAGGCGGCATGCGTGAGCGGGGCGACCGGGGTCCAATGAAAGCTGGTCGCAAATCCAGAAAGGCAGGTTAATTGCTATGTTAATGCCCAAGCGCACTAAATACCGCAAATTCCACCGAGGCCGCATGAAGGGCACCGAAACCCGTGGCGTCTCCGTTCAATTCGGCGACTACGGTTTGCAAGTCCTGGAGCCGGCCTGGATCACATCCAGACAAATCGAGGCAGCCAGAAAAGCGATGACCAGAAGCGTCAAGCGCGGCGGTCAATTGTGGATTCGCGTTTTCCCCGACAAAGCCGTATCGAAAAAACCGGCTGAAGTCCGCATGGGCTCCGGAAAAGGAAATCCAGAATTTTGGGTAGCGGTCGTCAAAACCGGTCGCGTTATCTTCGAGATGTCCGGCGTTTCTCAAAAAGATGCCGAGCAGGCTCTGCGCCTTGCCGCTCAGAAACTGCCCGTCAAATGCCGCATCGTCGAGCGCCATCTAGGGGGTTAATCGGTCATGAAAGTAGATGAGATGAGAGAGCTCAGCGAAGACGAAATCAAAACTCAGATCGCCGACACTCGCAAAGAGTTAGTCGATCTGCGCTTCCAACTCGCTTTGCGCAAGCTCGAAAGCCCGGCTCGTTTGAAAACCAGCAGAAAAAAACTGGCTCAGCTTCTCACCATCGCCGGTGAAAAAGCCAGCGGTGGTCAGGGCGGCGGCTCGACCAGGGGCAAATCGAAGGCGGGCGGCAAAGCAGCGGCCAAAAAAGCCAAGGCTGATGTAGCCGCGCCCGATCCAGCCAAAGCAGCCAAGCCTGCCAAAACTGCCGCCAAAGCAAAAACCGGCCGCAGCAAGGCTGCTGAGAAGAGCGCCGAGCAGGAAAACGAATAAGAGGAATTTGAGCAATGCCCAGGAAGGAACTAGTCGGAAAAGTCGTTTCCAACAAAATGCAAAAGACCGTCGTGGTCGCCATTGAAAATCGCTTTCCTCACCCCAAGTATGAAAAGCAGATGGTCAAGACGAGAAAATTCAAAGCGCACGATGAAAACAACAAATGCGGCATCGGTGACAAAGTGCGCATTCAAGAGTGCCGCCCACTCTCGAAGGATAAAACCTGGGAAGTGGTTGAGATTATCGAAAAATCGGTAGACGTCATCAGCACCAAGGAGTCAACCTAATGATTCAGCAAGAAACTCGTCTGACATGTGCAGACAACACAGGAGCACGAGAGCTCCAGTGCATCAGAGTGCTGGGCGGCTCCAATAAAGTCTACGCCACCGTTGGCGATACCATTGTCGCCGCCGTCAAAGAAGCGCTTCCCAACATGCCGGTGAAAAAATCCGATGTCGTGAGGGCTGTGATTGTGCGCTGCAAGCAAAGCGTTCGCCGCCCGGACGGCACCACCATTCGCTTTGACGACAACGCCGCCGTCATCATTCAGAAGGACGGCAACCCAAGAGGCACTCGCGTCTTCGGACCAATCGCCCGCGAGTTGAGGGACAAAAACTTCACCAAAATCATCTCGCTTGCTCCGGAGGTTTTATAAAAATGACAGCCGTTGAGAAGAAAAGAAAAATCACTTATTGCCAGGCGCCGCATTCACCGCGCGTCAAAAAAGGCAACAAGGTAGTGGTCTCCAAGGCGCTGGTCAAGCAAGGCGTCACCAACTTGACGCCCAAAATCCACGTCAAGCGCGGCGACATAGTCATGCTCATGAGCGGCTCCAAGCAGGTCGGCCGCGGCAAGACAGGCAAAGTTCTATCGGTATTGGCCTCCAAAGGCAAAGTGGTCGTCGAGGGCATCAACGTGGTGAGCAAAGCCACCCGCGCTCGCACCGCCATGGCCAAAGGCGGGCTGATCAAACGAGAAGCTCCTATTTTCGCCAGCCGCGTCATGCTCTTCTGCACGCAATGCAAAAATCCCACCCGCATCCAGCACAAAATGCTGGACAACGGCAAGAAAGTGAGAGTTTGCAAAAAGTGCGGAGAGGCATTCAGCAGCTAAGCATCGCCATTAAGAGTACGACGACAAAGACCGTCGGACCATACAAAAGGATCAATCACCATGAGCACAGTCAACGTCAAAGAGCACTACGATAAAAACGTCAAAAAAGCACTGAAGTCTCAGTTCAACTACAAGAACGAGCTGCAGATCCCGCGCGTCGAGAAAGTAGTGGTCAACATGGGCATCGGCGAAGCGACAGCCAACGCTAAAGCCATCGAGGGTGGTGTCAAAGACATTACCGTCATTACCGGACAGAAACCGGTGGTGAACAGAGCCCGCAAATCGATTGCCACATTCAAAGTCAGAAAGGGCAACCCGGTTGGCGTTTCGGTGACGCTGCGCGGCAAGAGAATGTATGACTTTCTCGCCAAGCTCATGCACATCGCTCTGCCTCGCATCAAGGACTTCAGGGGTTTGTCGCCCAAGTCGTTTGATGGTCGCGGCAACTACTCGCTCGGCATAAAAGAGCAACTAATTTTCCCGGAAATCACATACGACAAAATTGACGCAACCCGAGGAATGGACATTGCCATCGTTACAACCGCCCGCACCGATCAAGAGGCGCTGGCGCTGTTGAGAGAGATCGGCATGCCCTTCAAGAAGTAAGCAGGTAAAACAGAGAGAGGACACCAGATTGTGGCCAAGACATCGTTAATCGATAAAGAACACAAACGGCGAGAACTTGTCGCAAAGGGCAAGTATCCCAAAGTGCGTCTGCACAACCGTTGCCGCATTTGCGGCAGACCGCGCGGTTATTATCGCGATTTCGGTTTGTGCCGGTGCTGCTTGAGAAAAATGGCCCACCAAGGCTTGCTGCCTGGCGTCACTAAGTCTAGTTGGTAGGAGAGATATCAATGCCCGTAATTGACCCGATTGCTGACATGTTCACACGCATCAGGAATGCCGTGAGAGTACAGGCGCCTGTAGTGGAGATGCCCGCCTCCAAGCAGAAAGTGGCGATTGCCAAACTGCTCCGTGATGAAGGATTCATCAGCTCGTTTGAAACGAAGGACCTGGGCACGCCGCTGCAGAAAATGCGCATCGTCCTCAAGTACGGACCAAAAGGCGAGCAAGTGATCCAGGGCATCAAGCGTGGCAGCCGGCCAGGCTTGCGCCTGTATCGCTCGACCAAAAAACTGCCGCGCGTCTATGGCGGTTTAGGCATATCGATATTGAGCACCAGCCGCGGTCTCATGACCGATCGTCAGGCCAAGAAAGACAATCTCGGCGGCGAAATCGTTGGCTTCGTCTGGTAAAAGGGCGCTCAGCCAAAACAGGAAGAGGAAAGGAAAATGTCTCGTATAGGCAAATCACCAATCAAAATACCCCAGGGCGTTAGCGTCGACATCAAGGGCCATGAAGTGAAAGTCAAAGGACCGAAAGGCGAATTGACCCGCACCTTCCGCCCGGAGATGAAGATCAGCCAGAAGGATGGAGTGCTTGTTGTCGAGCGCGATTCGGACGAGCGTCTCTCACGCGGTCTGCACGGCTTGAGCCGCACGCTTCTCTTCAATATGGTGAAGGGCGTCTCGGATGGTTTTGAGAAGAAGCTCGAAGTCACCGGCGTCGGTTACCGCGCCGTCGTAGAGGGCAGCAAGCTCACCATGCAGCTCGGCTACTCGCACCCGGTTGAAATTGAAATTCCCAAGTCCATGAAAGTGGAAGTCGGCAAAGGCAACGTCATTACGATTACCGGTTATGACAAGCAAGAGCTGGGCGATTTCGCCGCCTTCGTGCGCGATAAGCGCCCGCCTGAAGTCTACAAAGGCAAGGGCGTTAAATATCAAGGTGAAGTTATTCGTAAGAAAGCTGGTAAAGCTGCCGGCGCTAAAGGCTAAGGCTAAAGCTAATCTACAACCCACGCTTCAGGCGAAGAGGACAGGACATCATGATTACAAAACCAAACAGAAAAGAAACGAGATTGAAGCGACACCAGCGCATTCGCCGCAGTGTCAGAGGCTTGTCCGATCGCCCGAGACTGTGCGTCTATCGCTCGAACAAGCATATCTATGCGCAGCTCGTCGATGACACAAGCTCCACCACTCTGGTTTGCGCCAGCACGCTCGATCCGGAAGTGAAAGGCGATAAAGCCGGCAAGACCTGGAATATCGAGTCGGCAAAAACAGTGGGCGAGCTGATTGGCAAGCGCGCTCTTCAAAAAGGCATTAACGCCGTTGTCTTCGATCGTGGCGGCTACATCTACCATGGACGCATCGCGGCCGTGGCGGAAGGCGCTCGCGAAGCCGGATTGGATTTCTAAGCAAGAGGAAGAGGTAAAGTTCCAAATGGATAAAGAGCACAGAACTCACACTCCACCAGAGGGCCAGGGCGACGGCACAAGACGCGGCCGCCGGCATGAGTCTCGCGAGAGCAATCGCCGGGTCCAGGATGAGCTTCGCAAAGAACGAGCCGAATCGGAATGGGAAGAGAAGATCATTCAAGTTCGACGCGTCACCAAAGTCGTCAAAGGCGGCAAGAAATTGAGCTTCCGTGCCGTGGTTGCGGTCGGAAACGGCAAAGGCCAGGTCGGCATCGGCATTGGCAAAGCCTCTGAGGTAATCATGGCAATTCAGAAGGGCGTCTCCGATGCTCGCAAATCGATGATCTCAGTGCCGCTCATCGGCAGCACTCTGCCCCATGAAATAATCGGCAAGCAAGGCTCGAGCCGTGTTCTGCTCAAGCCGGCAGCCAAAGGTACCGGTGTCATCGCCGGTGGTGCCAGCCGCGCCATATTGGAACTGGCCGGAGTCGGCGACGTTCTTTCCAAGTCCCTCGGCTCGCGCTCGCCATTGAATGTCGCCCGCGCCACCGTCAATGGACTTGCTGAATTGCGCACCTTTGATCAAGCGGCGCGTTTGCGCGGCATCACCGTTCGCCAGATGCTAGGCACCACCAACTAGCCGGCAGTTAAAATCCTTAGAGGAACGACTGAGTTCTTCAAACCAAGATAGAAGTTGGAGTTCACACAGCCATGTTAAAGATCACATTGACCCAGGGAAAAGTCGGCAAGAAAGACACGCAAAAAAGAGTGCTTCTCGCCCTCGGGCTCGGCAAGTACGGCAGCTCGGTTGTGCATGCCGACACGCCGACCATACGGGGCATGATCGATAAAGTCAGCCATCTAGTGAAGGTTGAGGAAGTTCCGAATGGCACGCCCACCGGACGCGTAACTCGACGCGCCAAACGGCAGAGCCAGCACAAAGAAGTGCATGCCACCACCCGTACCACCGCCAAGAGCGGCGGCGAAAAGGCAGGCACGGCATCGAAGAGCACCGCAAAAACGGCTGCTGGAGTGGGCGCCGCTGCTGAATAGCGGCTGGCGCGAAAAGGGAAAGGGCTCAAAAAGAGTTGAGCCGTTAAGCCGAGTCGAAGCTGGAGCTTCGGCGTAAGGCAAAGGAGAAGAGATGAACCTTACGGATTTGAAGCCTGTTGAAGGCTCGCGAAGAAAGCTCAAGCGCGTCGGTCGCGGTCGTAGCTCGGGTCATGGAAAAACATCCACCCGCGGTCACAACGGCCAGGGTCAGCGCTCGGGCGAAAGCACGCGCTTTGGTTTCGAGGGCGGTCAAACCCCGCTCTTCAGGCGTCTCCCCAAGATCCACAACTTCTTAGAAGTGCCCCGTCGCAAGTGGGTGGTAATCAATGTCGGCGTTCTGAACAATCTTCCGGCCAACACCGATGTCACTCCCGAGTCGCTGGTTCAGCACAATATTCTGAGAAGCGTAAGCGATTCGCTTCGTGTGCTGGGCGAAGGCGAATTGAAAGTAGCTCTCAATGTCAAAGCTCATCATTTCTCGCAAGGCGCCATCGACAAGATCCAGCAAGCCGGTGGAAAATTCGAAGTGATTCAGCCGGCCGATAGAAAGCGTGGTCGCATTCCGATCGGCTCGCGCGTGAAAACGAACGGCAAGAGCACCGAGAAACAGAAGTAAGTGAACGTTAATATTTCTGTGGCCGCAAAGGCGAATAACAGGCTCGCTGCAATATGATGAAGCCTGGAGAGTTCTGCGCGCCCGGATAAAATTGAGTATCAACTTGAGCAGCCATTGAATTCCAGCTTGAGCTGCAGCGGAAATTGAGTTTCAATTTGAGGTTCATCGATCGAGAGGAAAGTTAAGTGAATCAGCCAAAGAGAGGCACGCCCATCGGCGGACCGGAAGACATCTTCAAAATGCTCGGCGCTGCCGGATTGAAAGAGCGGATCTTCTTCACCCTCGCCATGATTTTGCTTTATAGAGCCGGCGTTCACATTCCCCTGCCGGGCGTCGATTCGACGGCCTTCGCCAAACATCCCGAGTATGCGCAGAGTTTGCTCGGCATGGTCGACCTCTTCACCGGCGGTGCCTTGAATAAGTTGTCGATCTTCTCATTAGGTATCGGTCCTTACATCACGGCCTCAATCATCATGCAGTTGATGACCGCCGTTGTTCCGACACTGGAGGACCTGCAGAAGAATCAGGGCGAGCAGGGTCGCAAGAAACTTCAGCAGTACACACGCGTCGCCACAGTCGGCATCTCGATTTTGCAATCGATCATGCTGGCAAACGTTCTGTCCAAAATTCAAAATCCGCCAGTGGTCTTGACTCCTGGTCCAGTTTTCGTCTTAACCTCAGCCATTATCCTGACGGGCTCAGCGCTTCTCATCATGTGGCTGGGCGAAGTGATCACCGAGCGTGGTGTCGGGAATGGTGCCTCACTTTTGATCTTCCTCGGCATCGTGGCGCGCATGCCGGTCATGATCCGCAATACCTGGGAAGCAGTGCAGACCGAGCAATCGCCGCTCTGGGGCGTTTCATTGCTGATCATCGTCTTCCTGGCCCTTACCGGCTTGATTGTCTGTTTGCAGCAGGGTGTTCGCAAGCTCATGGTGCTTGGCGCCAGGCGCAACGTCGGTCGCCAGGTATTTGTAGCAGCGCCGGATGACTATCTATATTTGCCGATCAATCCATCAGGCGTGATGGCGATCATTTTCGCATCATCGCTCTTGATGTTCCCGACTACGGTCATGCAGTTCGTCAGTCAGGGCAAAGGCAGGGACCCCGGGACCGCCATCTACGAGCTTTTATCAAGCATTCCATATGTAGGCGAATGGGTGAAATCAATCGCCGCACAACCATGGGCGCAGAATGCCTGGAGCTTCATCTCAATTGAGCTCACGCATACATTCTCATATTATCGATGGGAGCATTCGATCGTTTACTTCCTGCTCATCTTGTTCTTCGCATACTTCTACGCCTCGATCATTTTGCAACCGCGCGACATGGCCGAGAATTTGCGCCGCCAGGGTCGAGCCATTCAGCACGTTCGCCCGGGGCGACCGACAGCCGAATTCCTGGAACATACGCTCAGCCGGCTGGTTTTCATCGGTGCGAGCTGTATCGCTATCATTGCCATATTGCCCATTCACGCCGAGCAGTGGACGCAAGTAACGACCCTGCAGGGCCTGGGCAGCACATCTTTGATCATTCTCGTCGGCGTGGCTATCGATACGCAGAAGCAAATCAGGACCCACGCCTTGTCGGCTCGCTATCAGGCCCGCGGCTTATTCCGCACCCGAACGGAGAAGAAGAAGCCCATATAACTGCCGGGACGCCAACCAACAATTGGGACGCCTAACAGCAATTAGGATGCCGAACAGCAATTAGGATGCCGAACAGCAATTAGGATGCCGAACAACAATTATCGCAACCGATCTATCGCCGCATAGGAGACAAAAGATGCAAATCCTGTTTTTGGGAGCGCCGGGAGCCGGCAAAGGGACTCAATGCAAGAAGCTGGCCGCCAAGCTTAAGGTACCTCATCTGTCCTCAGGCGACATGTTGCGCGAGGCTGTGAAGCAAGGCACCAAAGCCGGAGTGGAAGCGAAGTCATATATGGATAAAGGCGTCCTGGTGCCGGATGCGGTGCTGATCGCTATGTTCGAGGAGTTCCTCTCCAAGCCCGAAATGAAGGGCGGCTTCATCCTCGATGGCTTTCCTCGCAACGAATCCCAGGCGAGAGCTCTTGATGAGCTGCTGAGCAAATTGCATACCAAATTGACCGATGTGATCAACCTGGAAACCTCCGATGATCTGCTGGAGGAACGAATCACCGGCAGACGAGTTTGCCCGAACAAAGAATGCAATGCCGTTTATCACATCAAATTCCAGCCGGCTAAAAAGGATGCCATTTGCGATCTCTGCGGCACTGAGCTGGTGCATCGCTCCGACGACAAGCCTGAGGTTGTGAAGCAACGTCTGAAAACATATCGAGAGCAAACCGAGCCTCTGATCAGATATTACGGCGAAAAAGGTCTGGTAAAACGGGTCAATGGCGAAGGCGAGCCAGAGCAAGTTTTCGAGTCCTTACTCGGAACGCTCAAGGTGGCCTGCAAATAACTCAGGACTTCCTGATAGCAGTCCCTCCTGAAAAGTTAAGAGTGCCACCTCATGGGAATTAAGAGTGCCAGCCCGTGGGCATCAATGAGACCCTTATGTTGTTTTGACGATTGAGTCAATTCTCTTGACCTGGGGATGACAAGATGGGCTCCGAAACAACCTGCCCATAAGCATTTTGAGACTTGGTTGTCAGGCGGCTAATTCGCGTGTTTGACGCGATCGTCATAACAACATAAGGGAAACTAACCCTCACCTCTTTATCGACATGAGGGAAACTAACCCGACCCGGCTCGATCAAAATGAACACAAAAAACAGACTTATGAAATAGTCATTACTCAAGCGATGAAATTCCACCTCGGCCCGGGATCGATCGAGAGCTCTACGGCACCATTGGACTAATCTCAAATCGAAGTTCGTTCTCTGTTGTAACTCATCCAAATCAGCCTCGATACGGGGTATTATTTATGAATGAATGGCGTGAAAACGCCTGGGCTCATCTGCCTTTCAACCCTGCAAGCTACTGCGTTTCAAACAAATGATCGTAACCAAAGACGAAGACTTCGAGCTGATCCGCAAAGCCGGCAAACTTGCCGGCGAGGTGCTCGAGCTTTTGTCGAAAACAGTGGCGCCCGGCATGAGCACCTGGGAAATCGATCAGATTGCTGAGAAACGCATTCGCGAGGCGGGCGCTCTGCCTACATTCAAAGGCTACCGAAACTTTCCGGCCACGGTCTGCATCTCGATCAACGATGAGGTCGTGCACGGCATCCCGCGCAAGGACCGCATTGTCTCGGATGGGGACATTATCAGTCTTGATCTCGGCGTCACTTTTCAACGCAGCGAGAATGGCAAGAAGCTTGATCTCATCGCGGACACGGCGGTGACTGTGCCGGTTGGCAATGTATCTAAAGTGTTGGAGCGCTTGATGGACGATACAAAAGAAGCGCTTTATGCGGGCATTCGCGCTTGCAGACCGGGCAACAATCTCAACGATGTCGGCGGCGCGATTGAAGACATCGGCTTAGAAGGACTGTATGGAATCGTGCAAGAGTACGGCGGACACGGCATCGGCTACGTGCTGCACGAGGAACCGTTTATTTTCAACTATCGCACACCCAACGGTAGTAACACCAAGCTAAAACCTGGTATGGTAATAGCGATAGAACCGATGTTTAATCTCGGTGGCGAAGACGTGCGCACCAAGAAGGACGGCTGGACTGTTGTAACCAAAGATTACAAACCATCAGCGCACTTCGAGCACTCAATTTTGATCACCGAAGGCGAGCCGGAAATACTGACAAGACGTCCAAATGAGGTTGTGGATGGCCAAGCAAGGCGTAATTGAATTTGAAGGAACCATCCGGGAATCCTTGCCCAACGCCATGTTTCGGGTTGAGCTCGATAACGGCCATAAAGTGCTTGCCCACATATCAGGCAAAATTCGCAAAAACTTTATTAAGATACTTCCCGGCGATCGCGTGCGAGTAGAGCTCACTCCATACGACCTGACTCGCGGCCGCATTACATACAGAATCCGAGAATAATGTACAATTAGATGTTTGTCGCAAGACGTGTCAGTTTGCTTTGGCAGAAATGCAGACTGCAAATCGCTTGAGGCTCCACAGGGAGCCGCAGCATCTGAGTCGTCTCGCGATCGGCAGACATTTCTACTTGGAGCGGCGACCGGCGCCGAGTTTCAAATGAAAGTAAGAGCATCAGTTAAAAAAATGTGCGACAAGTGCAAGGTCATTCGGCGCAAACGCCGCGTAGCGGTGATTTGCGAGAATCCCAAGCACAAGCAACGTCAAGGATAAGACCCTTCAACTTTCGGCGTTTTTGCCGAGAGTTAAGGCTTGTCACTTTAAGTATTTCTCTTTTTGTATAAAACTTGGTTTTTTTGAACTTGGTTTTTTGATTGGTTGGAATTCGAGAGGTTTAAAACATGGCCCGCATTGCCGGCGTTGATTTACCGAAAAACAAGAGAACGCAAATCGCTCTCACCTACATCCATGGCATCGGCCACTCGCTGGCCGACAAGATTTGCCAGAAGCTGGAGATTCCGGATGCAAGACGCGTTCACGAGTTGTCCGACGATGAAGTCTCGCGTCTGCGCGATGAGATTGAGAAGAGCGGGCTCTATCAAATCGAGGGCGACCTGCGCAGAGTCGAAGGTTTGAACATCAAACGCTTGATCGAAATCAACTGCTACCGCGGACAGCGCCACCGCAAAGGTTTACCCACACGCGGTCAGCGCACCAAGACCAACGCCCGCACGCGGCGCGGTCGCAAGCGCGTCACCGTGGCTAACAAGAAAGTGGCTCCGACCAAGTAAGCCCGCATAGGGTGAAACGGCAGGCAATCAAGAGCCTGCCGAGTCGAGCAAAAATAACACTTAGCTTAAGGATTGGCTGGAAACGGTAATATTCGAACGAAATTTCACCCTTTTACTGACAATTCAATTTAAGATCCGATATTCGAGATATATAGAAAACGACACTGATTAGACAAACGACCGGGACTAACTGACAGGACAGAGCGAACAAAATGGCTACCAAAGCTCAAAAGACAAAAGGCAAAAAGAAAGAGAAGCGCTACGTTTTGCAAGGTGTGGTGCACATTAAGAGCACCTTCAACAACACCATTATTTCGTCGACCGACCCGCAAGGTCAGGTGATTGCCTGGGCTTCGGCCGGTACAGTCGGCTTCAAAGGCGCCAAGAAGGGAACGCCGTTTGCCGCTCAGCAAGCTGCCGATCAGGTTGCGCGTCGTTCGATGGACCAGGGCATGCGCCAGGTCGAAGTGCTCGTCAAGGGACCCGGAGCCGGACGCGAGACAGCCATCAGAGCTCTGCAAGCAGCCGGTTTGGAAATCACTTTGATCAAAGACGTTACCCCTATTCCCCACAACGGCTGCCGTCCACCAAAGAGACGGCGCGTCTAACACATTGCTCGCCCTGGGCGAGCAGCAGCCTGCGAAGCAGCGCCTGGAGAATAAAGCGCCAGAGGCAAAAAGAGCAGGACATTGAAAGTTTTTCCGCGGCACTAAAGGTTACACCACGACAATCAGTGAATTCGATTAGGAGATCGGAACTTGGCTAGACATACGGATTCAGTTTGCAAGCTTTGCCGAAACGAAGGCGTTAAGCTATTTTTGAAGGGTAGCAGATGCTATACCACCAAGTGCGCCATCGAGCGTCGTCGCTATGGCCCGGGTCAACATGGGCAGCAGCGCAAGAAAAACTCTGAGTATGCTCTGCAATTGCGTGAGAAGCAAAAAGTGCGCCGCTTCTACGGATTGCTCGAGAAGCAATTCTCGTCCTACTATCAAGCGGCAAGCCAACAGAAGAAAGTGCCTACCGGCCTGAAGATTCTGCAATTGTGCGAATGCCGATTGGATAATGTTCTGCACCGAGGCGGACTGGTGCCGTCGCGCGCCCAGGCAAGACAATTGATCAGCCACGGACATTTCGAGATAAACGGAACGAAAGTCTACACGCCCTCCTACCAACTGAAGGCAGGCGAAGTGGTCTCGGTTTCTGAAAATAGCAAGAAGCTGGTCAAAGCTTTGATCGAAGCTAATCCATCACCGGTGGTGCCGCAGTGGATAAACACCGATCTGGATAATTTGAAAACATCAATTTTGAATGCACCTCAAAGAGAGGATCTTGACGCATCAGTCAAGGAAGCGCTGATCGTTGAATACTACTCGAGAAGGTAATTCTTCAAGGTAGCGGTCAGCTGGTTTTATTGTGTTTGGCATCAGTTTATAGAGAGAAAGAAAAAACGTGAGCAGCGATTTCAATCGACAATACGGATTGGGCGGCATCGGCGGAGGTGGCGGCATGGGCGGTAGCTACGGTGGTGGCGGCTATGGTGGCGGTGGCTACGGTGGCAGCGGCTACGGCGGTGGTGGCGGCTACGGTGGCGGCTACAGCAGCAGTATGGACTACGGTCTGATCAGCGAAACCAGCCCAAGAGAGCCGATCAAAATCAAGTGCCTCGAAAACAAAACTCATGCCGACGGATCGATTTACGGTAAATTCGTAATCGAACCGCTAGATAGAGGTTATGGAACGACGCTCGGCAACGCACTGCGCCGCGTCCTCCTTTCGCACATCGAAGGTTCGGCGGTAACTGCCGTTCGCATCGATGGTATCACTCACGAGTTCACCACCGTCCCTGGTGTCGTTGAAGACGTCATCGACATCATGCTCAATTTGAAGGGACTCGTGGTCAAGACATTCAGCGGCGATCCGCAATATCTCCACCTCGATGTCGAGCGTCCGGGTCCCGTTACCGGCCGTGATATCTTCTGCCCGGCTGATGCCACAATCATCAATCCCGATTGGCAAATTTGCACGCTGGCTGAAGGCGGACGCATTCGCGCCGAGGTAACCGTCGAGCGCGGACGTGGTTATGTGGCGGCTGATTCTCACAGCCACTACAAACAAGCTATAGACGTTTTGCCAATCGACGCCGTCTATATGCCGGTGCGCCAGGTCAAGTACGTGGTCGAGCCAACCCGCGTCGGCGAATCCACGGATTATGACAAGCTGACGATCGAGCTTTGGTCCAACGGCGCTATCGACGCCACCGAAGCAATTTCGCAGGCAGCAAGACAAATTATCGAGCACCTCGTTCCAATCGCCGAACTTTCCGGCAAGCCGATGGTGCCGACCACAACTCAACCGCAACAGCAAGAAGGCAAGCACTCGTCCATCTCTATTGAAGAGCTGGAACTGTCGGTGCGCGCTTACAACTGCCTGAAGCGTGCCAACATCAACTCGCTGGGCGAGCTCCTCAAGCTCACCTACGATGATTTGATGAACATCAAAAACTTCGGTAAGAAGTCAGCCGATGAAGTAATCGAGAGATTGCGCCAGTTCGGTTTGACCCTTGCCGATACTCCAAAGGACAAGTAAGGGAAAGTCACCGCAAGGGTTAGACAAGGATACAAGGCCATGCGTCATCGTAAGTCTCGCAATTTGTTAGGAAGACCAGCCGACCAGCGTAAAGCTGTTCTGCGCACGCTCGCTACCGAGCTGCTTCGCAACGACGAAATCATCACCACTCTGGCTAAGGCGAAAGCGCTGCAGCCGGAGGTCGAGAAGATGATCACCAAGGGCAAGCAAGGCTACGTGCAGGACTACGAGAAGGTCTACGAGAAGGCCAAGGGCGGCGATGCCGAGGCGACCAGGAAAGTCGCCAAGGCAGTGCATTTGAGAAGACAACTGCGCGCCAAGCTTTACGACCGCGAAGTGGTGACGAGAGTTTTTGATGAAGTAGCACCGCGCTATCTCGACAGACAGGGCGGCTATACACGCATCATCAAATACCGCAGCCGCACCGGTGACAATGCGCCTCTGGCTATCATCCAGCTTGTCTAGTACGTTTTGGCCAGGCACCCTGTGCCCCGCATCGCGCTCTTAATCGAATACGACGGCAAGAAGTTTCACGGCTCGCAGCTGCAAGTGGGCGTTCGCACCGTGCAGTCCGAGCTCGAAGCGGCAATCGCCGTTCTTGCCAAACGGGATGTGCGCGTCACGCTGAGCGGACGCACCGACACCGGCGTTCATGCCTGGGGTCAGGTTGCGCACGTCGATTGGCCGGACGACGATGTCGATACATGGCGCCTGGCGAATAGTTTGAACGGCATCATGAAAAAGGACATCGCCGTTCGCACCGCGCAGATTGTCCCGGATGCATTCCACGCCCGGTTCAGCGCCAAATCACGGCAGTATGTGTATCGAATTTTGAACCGCAGGCACCGATCCGCCCTCTTAAAAGATACTCACTACTTCGTTCCGCAGCCTCTGGACCTGAAAGCCATGCAGGACGCCACTGCCGGGCTTCTTGGCAATCATGATTTCAGCTCTTTCCGATCCACAAATGCGGACAATTCTTCCACTGTATGCACCGTATTTCGTTCCGAATTATTGAGTTTAGGTGAAGGTCAGCTTGAATTCTGGATTACAGCCGATCACTTCGTGTACAATATGGTCCGCATCATTGTCGGGACCGTTGTGGAGATAGGGCTCGGCAAGAGGCACCCGAACTGCGTCGAGCAAGCTCTTCAGACGAGCAATCGGGACTTGTGCGGTCCCACGGCGCCACCCTGGGGGCTAACCTTGATTTCGGTCGGCTACGGGGA
The DNA here is from genome assembly GCA_021324135.1 of Pseudomonadota bacterium. Taxonomy (GTDB): domain Bacteria; phylum Cyanobacteriota; class Vampirovibrionia; order Obscuribacterales; family Obscuribacteraceae; genus JAJPJO01. The sequence goes on along the minus strand of JAJPJO010000249.1, from coordinate 1,455 downwards.
CGAGTACAATTTGTTTGCAGACGATTCCTTCAAAACGAAGGCTTAAGGAGCATCTCCCGTGAAAAGCTATTGCGCCAAACCGGCAGACATCGAGAAAAAATGGTACATCTTCGACGCCGAGAATCAGACCCTCGGGCGTTTGGCTGTTGAAGTGACCAACGTTTTGCGTGGCAAAAACAAGCCGGAATTTACCCCTCATGTTGATTGCGGCGACTTCGTCGTTATCATCAACGCCGACAAGATCAAGGTTTCCGGCAGAAAGGAAACGCAGAAGATCTATTACCGCCATTCCGGTCATCCACAAGGATTCAAATCGGAAACGCTTGCTGCTCTTCGCAAGCGCCAGCCGGAGGCAATCGTCGAGCGCGCCATCAAAGGCATGCTCCCCCACACGACATTAGGTCGTCAGCAATTCACCAAGTTGAAAGTTTATGCCGGCGCCGAGCATCCGCATGAAGCTCAGCAACCGGTTCCCTACAAGAGATAGGGCACCTTACAAGAGTAGGGTTCCCTGCCAGAGATAGAGCTCCCGACAGAGATAGAGCATTTTAGTTAGAGCGCATACATGGTTGTTAACACCACGGTTAACAGATAAGGAAATAGAGGAATGACCAGCGTTATTCAATACTACGGAACCGGCAGAAGGAAATCAGCGACCGCGCGCGTTCGCCTGGTGCCCGGCACGGGAATCGTGAAAATCAACGGCAGAACGATGGAAGACTACGTCGGTGGACGACCCGGTCTCGACAAAATGATTGCCGTTCCATTCCAGGCAGCTGATGCCAATGGACGATTCGATGTCATCGTCACCGTCCGTGGTGGCGGCATCACCGGGCAACTCGGTGCCATCAGACATGGTATCGCCCGCGCCCTCGCCAATGCCGCTCCGCAAAACCGTCCGGCGCTGCGCACCGATGGCTTGCTGACTCGCGACCCGCGCGTCAAAGAGCGCAAGAAGTACGGCCGCAAACGCGCCAGAAAGCGGTCCCAATGCTCGACGCGCTAAATTTTCGACTCGCACTCATATACTGAGATGCACACATGCCGCAGCTTTGGTTGCGGCATTTTTGCACTTACATTGATGCCGGAGCACTTGCATAACTTGCCACCGGACTTACAAAAGGTACCAAAGCACTTACATGGATTGCCGCAGCACTGACATCAATTGCCCCAGCACTTACAAATGATGCCAAAGCACTGACAAATGATGCCAAAGCACTGACATAAATTGGCCAGTACGACGACTGCTAACTTCGTGACTTCTCAATTGGACTTATATGGCACTTTTCTGCTCAGAAAGTGACATATAAGTCCTTTTTGGGGCGAAAATTCGAGGGGATGCAAAGGGAAAAAGATTGTATGCAGGGCGGTGCCGTGATTTTTGATCCCAGTCGAAACGATCGAATCCGCCTGCTGCACAACCGAAGACTGTGCCGGCTCGCACCCAGCGTCCAG
>JAJPJO010000565.1 GCA_021324135.1 Pseudomonadota bacterium | reverse complement strand
GTGCTCTTCCGATCTCTTGGCACCGCTTTCAGAATCGAGGTTTTTTACCATCGGGCATTTATGGCAAAATCTTAGTGGATCCAATCTGTGCGGAAACAAAGGCATGAGCGATAGATATCCCGGGTCGTTTGTCACCCTTGAAGGTCCGGAGGGCGCTGGTAAAACGACCCAGGTCAAGTTGCTGGCAACCAAGCTGACCGAGCTGAACATACCTCATCTGATCACCCGTGATCCCGGCGGGACTCCTCTTGGCAAACAGATCCGGCGCATCCTTCTGTCGCCGGGGTCAAACGTGGCTCCCATGGCCGAGCTTCTTCTCTATCAAGCCGACCGGGCCCAACATGTAGAGGAGTTGATTCGACCGGCGCTGGAAGAGGGTAAGCTGGTCATCTGCGACCGTTATGTCGACTCGACAATCGCCTATCAGGGTTACGGGCGTGGCATAGACCTCGACCTCATCCGTCAGTTGAGCCAGATGGCAACCGGTGGTCTGAAGCCGGTCTTGACCATTCTGTTCGACATTGATAGCGAGGAGGGTCTGGGGAGGCTTCATCCAGGCGGACACGATCGCATGGAGCGCGAGGAGCTGGCTTTTCATAAGCGAGTCCGGGACGGCTACCACAAACTGGCGGCGGCGGAGCCGGAGCGCTGGCGAATTCTTGATGCCACCAAGCCACTATCGACGGTGCAGGAGCAGTTTCAGAAAATCCTCTGCGACAAGCTATCGAACAAGCACGGGCTGGCCTCAAATGTGTTCTGCTGAGCAGATCAATGCCAGGGATCAGCGCGCGGCAATCAGCGATTCAATCTCCAGGTGAGTTCTTCGCCCACTTTGTCGAGATCGCGGCGCAGGCTCGCCTCGTCGGCGGGGTCAAGCGAGCCGCCTGCCGATATCCGCAAGCTGCGCTCTTTCGAGCGAAGATCTCTGACTCTGCGAACCATTCCGTTGTAATCGGTCTCGCTTATCTTACCGTCCCGCCTTACCTCTTCCAAAAATTTTTCCATGTCGGAGAATGACACCGCCATTGGTGGTATGGCCGGGGCGGGCGCCTCGCTGGCTTTGTCGAAAACGAGGACCGGAACTGGATAATAATCGTATCTGAAGCCCGATGGCCGTGGCGCCCAGGGATAGTAATATCCCGAGGGGGCCCGCCACATCGGCAGATTGCAGTTGCCGCTGGCGACGCTGTAAAAGTTGCCGGTCGTTTGTTTGGGTACGCCAAAGCCGGGATAATGGATGGTCGTGCCCGAGCCGATGTAGGGATTGTAGAAGCCGAGCGTGGTTTGATATGGATTGATTGTCAGTCCCGAAACATTGCCCCTGGTGCCGGCTGCGTTTGCACTTGATGCGCCCGACGACAAGCCGGATGAAGATGCCCCGGAATTTGCCGGTGTGACGTTGCCGGCCGAGCCGGTTCCTAAGTTTTGCGACCAGGCAGGCAATACTGCAAGCAGAGCAGTAAGAGCGGCCGCGGTAATCTGAATCTTCATCGTCTTTCTCCCGACGCTTCCATTCAATCAGTACCGACGTGATCTGAATGCGCCTTGTTTCTATACCGCCGGAGAATCGGTGGCCTCTTCCAACTCGTCAGGCTTGCGCCCTTTGATGAACCATTGATAGTTCATCTCCTCGGCGCAAAGATAGATGGTCACCATTGTCCAGAAAACAATAAACCCAAGCGAGGCGCCAGTATAAACACCGGTTGCCGGAAGTGTTTTGCAGATTGCCAGGCAGGCGAGGCCGGGGGTGCATAAAATAACGCAGGTGATACCAATGCGCCGCGCCACGTTTAACAGCGGTCTGGAAAACCGATGCTGTTTTTGCTTGAGAATGAAACCGCAGACGCACAATACGAGCACGATTATAAAACCGTGCATAGCGAAATCAAAGACGATGTGGCAGACCACGGAGTAAAGCGCCTGTTGAACGCTATTCAGGGTTGCTTGAAAGTCGAACTTGTTTAAACTGTCTTCCATTGCCGCCCTTTTGTTGCCTGGTGCGAGAACTCTGCATAAATAATAGATCATTCGCATATCGGCTACATGTGCTTTCTCTTAGCTACCTGAGCTGCGCGCCCATCAGTCCTTTGAAATTGTTTATCTTGTCCGACTGGTGGTTGTGCGGTTAAGAGGAGGGCAGAAGTTGATAGCATGATTACGTTTGCAAAGGCGGGCGGCGCAATCGCTCGTCTGAATTATTGGTGAAGGGAAAGTATGAATCGCTCAAAACTCTTTAGAAGGAACGTTTTTATAGCTGTCTCCGCCTGCCTGCTCATGCCGCTTGCCGGCTACGGTGAGCAGGGGAAAATGGATCGGGCCGAGAAGATGGTGATCAATTTGCGAGTTGGGCATGGCTCTGCCGGCTTTTATATGTTGGAGGCCCAGCGAATGGCCAGGGAAGTCGAGGCTGATCTTCGCAAGGCACTCTTCCAGATCAGGGAGGTGGACAAAACCTTTGCCAAGTCAAAAGGGCGCCCTGATGATCGCTTTCTGGAGCGCGCCACTGTCAAGCTCACCCAATGCGAGGATCAAGCAAAGGCACTGACCACCGAGCTGGAAGACAGCTACTTGATCCTCAAGGACAACATTCAAGAAACGCTCTTGCAGCAGGGACACTGAGCAACCACATTCATGACCGGAGCGGCAGTAAAGTTAGAAAGACCGATTGGGCAAGCGGCATTTGCGCGCGACGCCCTGACATGGTTCGGCTATGCCCTGTACGGTTACTGGTCGTATGCCTGGGGTCTCTTCGGACCGGTTATGCCCTTTATTCGAGAAGAGCTGAAGCTCAATTATGGAATCGCCGCATTGCACTTCAGCGCCCTGGCGCTGGGGCCGCTGCTGGCAGGTCTGATTGGCTATCATATCATCAGGCGCGCCGGACCGGCTCGCACCATTGCTGGTGGCATGCTCCTGATCGTCGCCGGCATCGCTTTGGTGCTGATCGGCACTAATCCTGCCTGCACCATATGCGGTGCGTGGCTGGTGGGCTTCGGCGGTAGCCCGGCTGCCCAGTCCATAATTGCCTGTCTTACAGAGCGATTTCCCGCCAACCGTTCGAAAACCATCGTCGAGCTTACTATCTCCAGTGCCACCTTCACGGCGCTTGCACCACTTGCGGTGGCAGCCTGCATTAACCTGGGACTGAATTGGAAAGCTGCCATTTTTTCGGCGATTCCGGTGCTCGCTCTGATCGTTTTGCTTGCAAAAACGTCGTCCGCTTCATTTCGATGGCAGCTTCACGAAACACACGCGACCGATTCCAGGGCGCTGCCGGCGGCTTACTGGCTTTATTTCAGCATCGTTTTTCTGAGCGTCTCGGGTGAGTGGTCGGTTTGTTTTTGGTGCACGGAATACCTCGAGCGCGCTCTGCATTTTTCGGCGGCCAATGCCTGCGCCGGCTTGAGCGCCTTTTTGATCGCCATGTTTACCGGCCGGCTTATCGGCACGCGGCTCACCTCGACCGCCTCGACCCATAAGCTTTTACTTCTGGCTACCGCTACCACGGCTGTCGGATTTTTCACCTTTTGGCTGTCGAGCGCGCCACTGCTGGTAGTGCTGGGCTTGATAATTTTAGGACTCGGTCAATCGAATGTTTATCCCTTCGCTCTCTCAGCAGCCATCGGCGCCAGCCCCGGAAAAGCGGCAAAGGCAACTGCGACGATGTCGCTGAGCACCGGCGCGGCGATCTTTGGCGCCCCTCTATTGCTGGGCATGTTGGCCGACAAGATCGGCATTGGCCAATCTTACGGTTTGGTCGCCATCTTTTTTGCCGCGGCCCTTACTGCGGCGGCCTTCGCCTTTACCCTCAATCGCGATCTTTAATTTTCGATTGCTGCCAATTGAGCAAATCGTTCTTCAACTCAGCCATCGATCGATAGCGCTCGTCCGGGGACTTTGCCAGAGTCCTCATGACGATTGCTTCGAGGGTGGCATCTATATCTGGTTGCGAGTCCTCCGATCTCAGCCTTGGGGCCGGCGTGTTGATTTGTTTCATGAAGATTGCCATCGGATACGGTGCATAGAATGCCAGCTTGCCGGAGAGCGCTTCATACATGATGCAGCCAAGACTGTAGATGTCTGATCTTGGATCCAGTTCGCGACCGCGGCAATGTTCGGGGCTCATGTAGTATGGGCTGCCGACCACCTTGCCCTCGTGCGTGAGATTTATGATGCACTCGCCCTCGGCAGGAGTGTAAAACTTGGCAATGCCGAAATCGACCACCTTGATCCGCGCTTCACCAGAGGCGTCAGTAAGCAGAATGATATTGCTGGGTTTTAAATCCCGATGGACGAGACCCTTTCGGTGAGCGTATTCCATCGCATCGCAAATTTGAGCAAAGATCGAACAAGCCCGCTTCGCCGGCAGTGCGCTTTCCAGTTTAAGCAAACGAGAAAGAGTCCTGCCTTCAATAAAGTCGGTGATGAAATATGGATTGCCGCCAGTCGAGCTGCCATAGTCATAAAGACTGACCAAATTTTCGTGCTGCAAGGTGCTCAATGTTCGCGCCTCTCTTTCAAAGCGCCGCTTTTTTTCTTCATTGTGCCAAACTTCTTTCCTGAGCATCTTCATGGCGAAGAGCCGACCTGACGGAATGTGCCTGACAAGAAAAACCGTTGCCGAGCCACCCCTCCCGATTGTGCGCACGATCTCGTAACGCATATCGATAACGTCGCCGGGCAGAACCACGTCTTCAGCTTTGCTTTTCCTGCTTGCTCTTATTTTCAGCCGGCAGGTGCACTCACCATATGCGCCATCACAGACGTGACAAGTCGGCGCAAGTTTATCCTTGAACCTATCCACAAATTGCCATCTCCGTCCAGAGATCCAGAAGCGGGCTCTACGTACGCTGACTCGTGGCGCCTTTTGTTTCTTCAGTCTCTAAACAGCGGGACCCGGCATTTCGCCAATGTTGAAATTCACGATCCGTAATTTCATTTTACCCATAAACGATCAAATTTCTACGTCTGAGATGAGAAGTAGTCGAGTGGCAACACGACACTGCTCATAGTGGCACCATATTTATAGGATTTCGCGAAGCTCTAACAAACGGCGAATAATCTTGACGATTCATTTACGCCTGCGGCATTGAGAATGAAAAGGTAATCAAATTTCAGTCTCAGCCAATTCTGTTTGGCGGGAGGTCTTTATGAGTTCCCAGGAAACCTTTCCAAAATGTCCAGCTTCAGAGACAGCTTCATCACTGGACCATCACGAATTCGCCAGAGGATTCGAGCTGATTCGCGAGCGGACAAATCTTATCGATCGTCTGGTCCTCTGGTTCAGGATCTTTGTAGACGAATCGTTGACAGCGCAGAGCGAGCGCTTCTCCGTTTTGAGCGTCGGCGCAGGCAATGGGCATTTTGACTTGCGCGCCATCAATATATTACGCTCGAAGCTGTTCTCGGTCGATTATGACGTCATAGAGCCTAATCCGATTTTGCTCGGACAATTCCTCGGCAATTTCAAGGCCGGACAGCACATAAATGTGTCTTTGAAAGCAAGATGTTGTCTGTTCGAAGAGTACGCCACCTCGAGAAAGTATGACCTCATCCTTTTCGGTAACTGCCTGAGCCATATCCAAAATCGCCAGCTTGCGCTTGCAAAGGCACTATCGATGCTCAATGAAGAGGGACAGGTCGTGCTTATCACATCAACCCGCGCAGGCGTTCAAGATCTGCGCATGAATTTCTCGCCCGCTCCGATCGAGCATGATCAGAACGTTTGCCTGCCTGGGGAGATCGACACCGCACTGGCTTCTCTGGGTGCAGAATATACCTGCGATCATTTAACCAGCCGAGTGGATGTGACGGAATGCTTTGAAGAGCACTCCTCCAGCGGCAATCTTCTGCTCGCATTCATCCTCGGATGCCGGACACAATACCTGGATGCAGAGGTGAAAGCTGATATTCTCAACTATCTTCGCTCGCTATGCACGGAGCATGCCGGTCGCGTCTTCATGCCGCATTCGGCAGATGTATTCCGAATCTTTCGTGTCAATACTAACTGCGAGCAAGCAGACAAAACGAGACTATAACCAGTACATGTGCCACTATGCTGATTGCCAAAATCATTCCAGCCGGCATGAATTTCTTAGTTGCGGCAAAACGTTTGCCCATGATCACCTCAGGAACAATCAAGGCGACAAAGGCAGCCCCAAATCCGACGGAAAGATTGACCAGGAAGGCGAGCGCCAGCGAGCCAAATATGAGGATTGCACAAGCTGAGCCGCCAATCAATGAGGCCTTGCTGCCTGCTTTTTTGAAGCCGATTATGCCTCCCACGATCATCAACAGACCGGTCGCCGCCAGAACGACTTCGGTGATCATTGTGCAGGTTTGAAGAAGTGACATAGTTATGTAGGATACCGTCATTTATGAGTAATTTCTACTCGGTGTCTTCTCTCCGTTTTCGGCTCTTCTTGACATTGAAATCCCTTCACTGCTGTTTTATTGGTTCGATATCGAAATCCACCTTTTCTATAACGCCGTTGAAGGCGAAGGGTGACTTCGATTCATAGGAGCGGCTTACCGGAAGGCCATTGTCTTTGCCTATATCGAAGCCCGCATACGATGTCGTCAGAATCGCCATAGTGTGCTCGATTCGCCCTTCAGCCACCTGTTTGCCGTTGATGAACAGCTTGCTGACGCCGCCGGCGCCTGGAACGCCAGGCTTATCAGCGACGAACTGGTAGCTTAGATTCACTTTGCCTTTCGGCAGAGCCTCACTAGATGTGATTGTGTAGTCGTCGATGCCCATAAAGCTGTAGGTGTAGCGCGGTTTATTGTCCACAACATAGAGCGAATAACCTCCGAGATAATCGGCATTGGCCATAATCACACCTTCGGCACCTGATGCAGGCACGTCGATATCGGCAGAGACCGTGAAAGATTTCTGGAAAATTTGCGGGCAGACCGTAGGGGGGATGTTCTCCGTACCTGCCAGATAGCGAAAATGATTTTTCTCTCTTTGGGGTGATGCATACTTAGGTCCCATGTACACGGACATTCCGGCTAAAAGAGGAAGCACTTGATACTTTTTAGCCTCATCCCAAAAGAGAGCTTGCAGCTCCTGTACCTTCTCCGGATACTGAGCAGCCAAATTGTCGGACTGGGAAAAATCGGCGTCCAGGTTATAAAGCTCTGCTGGGTCCTTATCGGGATCCCAGCGTCCTGGCGCAAAATGCGAGAGGGTCTGCGGATCGATCTTCCACGGAATACGTGGCATGCGACAGCTGAGCCACCAACCATCTTTGTACATGGCCCTGTTGCCCAACACTTCGAAATACTGCTGAGTGTGTCTTTCTTTCGCCTTCGCATCGTCAAAAGTATAGGCAAAGCTGGTGCCGTGCATCGGCATTTGCTTGACACCATCTACGGTGTCAGGAAGAGGTATATGCGCCAGATCCAAAATCGTCGGGGCGACATCGATCAAATGGGTGAATTGCTTTCTGAGGCCACCTCTGTCGTGAATCCCCTTTGGCCAGCTGACGACCATGGGATCACGCGTGCCGCCCAGGTGCGATGCAACCTGCTTGCCCCACTTGAAGGGTGCGTTGCCAGCCCAGGCCCAGGCGCAGGCGTAGTGCGGCTCCGTCGTCGGACCACCCCAGTCCTTCAGACCGCCATATTTCTCAATCAGTTGCAGTTGCTGCTCGGGAGTGAGCGGAACGCCGTTCAGTGTCGTCATTTCATTGAAGGAACCGGTTTCGGTACCCTCCATGCTGGCGCCGTTGTCGCCCCAGATCCAGATGACAACGGTATTATCCGCGATACCAAGCTTTTTGAAATGTTCAATGACTCGCCCAATCTCGTAATCCGTGTTCTCTTGATAGCCTGCATAAACTTCCATCTGGCGGGCATACAATTTTTTCTGATCGGCTGTTAGGGAATCCCAGGCGGGGAAGGCATCATCACGGCTGGTCAGTTTCGCATCCTTGGGAATAATGCCGCGCTCTTTCTGGCGATTAAATACGACCTCGCGGTACTTGTCCCAACCCATGTCGAACTTACCCTTATAGCGATCGGCCCACGAGGAAGGAACCTGGTGCGGCGCATGGCTTGACCCGGTGGCAAAGTAAATGAACAATGGTTCTTCAGGTGCAACCGATTGGTGTTTGGTGACCCAATCGATGGTTCGGTTGGCGAGGGCTGTGTTGAAATAGAAATTCTTCTCTTGAGGTGTTCCCAGAATTTTGTTGTTCTCGTAGATCACTGGACTGAATTGGTCTGTTTCGCCTCCCAGGAATCCCCAAAAGTATGAGAACCCGAGAGCATTTGGCCATAAATCAAACGGTCCTGTCGGTCCGAATGCGGTGGCCGGCGTCAAGTGCCATTTGCCAAAACAACCGGTGGCATAACCGTTGCCCTGCAAAATCTTGGCAATGGAAGCAGCGCTTGCAGGCCAATGGGCATTGTATCCAGGCCAGCCGCCGGCAAACTCGGCAACCGAGCCGAAGCCTACTGCATGCTGATTTCGACCAGACATCAGTGCCGCCCTTGATGGCGAGCACAAAGCCGTAACGTGAAAGCGGTTGTAAGATAGCCCTTCAGAAGCTAATTTCTCATAATTTGGAGTGTTGGTCAGTCCGCCAAACGCAGATGGATTGCCGAATCCGGCATCATCAACCAGAATGAGCAAAAAATTGGGCGCACCCTTTGGTGCCGCCACAGCCGTCGGCCATTGAGGTATTGAGCCATCCAGGGTTTTATTGGCGACCCCCTTAAAGGGAGGCTCCGGCGGCGGGATGCTGTTTCCTTGAGCCGACGCCAATGGAAGCTGAAGCAAGCCTGTAAAGGCGAAAAAGAATAATGCCGCGCCTATCCTCAATAACATGCAGTGTCTCTTCAGCCGCGAAGACGTTCCAAAAATGCATAATTTCATTTAGTAAGTCTCAAGAAAGGTTAGCCAGGCAGAGAGTATACCGTAGTCACCATACTGTTGCACTGGACTTGCCCGCTGCGACCATGACTATAGTCATGCACAATCGTGCTCCCAGTTACATGCACCAGCAATCGTGCTGGCTATACTCGTAAAGAGGGTTCTGGAGGGCGCAGACATGTCGACGATTTCCCTGGACAATGTAACGGTGGCGCGCCCATGCTCGGCTCAGTGGGCCGACATGGAAGGAGATGAACGCAAGCGATTCTGCGGAGCCTGCAAGCTGAATGTTTATAATCTGTCGAATATGACTCGCGCTGAGGCAGAGGAGCTGATCGCGAAATCGGAAGGAAGGCTATGCATTCGCTACTTCCAAAGACTCGACGGAACCATAATGACTCAAGACTGTCCGCTGGGTGAAAGAGTGGCGATCTATTTTAAGCAGGGCGTCTTTAAATGTGTCATGTCCGTCCTTATTTTACTAGGGCTCGCACTGAGCGTCGTGTCCGTCTTTCAATGCATTCATGAAGCACACCTGGAGGTTAAACTAAGAAGGGCCATTGAAGCAGTTGAACAACAGTTGGATGGCCTCAACCAGGGTGGTGCCAGTGCCAGCTGATGCGAGCCGGACGTTTCTGCATGGCAAGCGCTGTATGGGTAGCTCGTTTTAAACTTTGGCTCCAACAGGATTCGAACCTGTAACCTGGCGATTATGAGTCGCTCGCTCTGCCGTTGAGCTATGGAGCCATGCCGTTTTTCCTTGCCGAGAATCCTTTATAACAGGAATCCCCACCGT
>JAJPJO010000343.1 GCA_021324135.1 Pseudomonadota bacterium | reverse complement strand
TATGCCTATGAAGGATGCAGTCCTGCGTGGGCTGTCTTTGTTGGTTGCAGCTTCTCCGTGTGCCCTTGCCATAGCCACTCCGGCTGCGGTTCTTTCTGCAGTCGCAAGAGCGGCGCGCGGCGGTGTTTTGATCAAAGGCGGTCTTCACCTCGAGACTCTCGGCCGTGTGATGGCTGTAGCCTTTGATAAGACGGGAACTCTGACTGTAGGAAAACCGAGCCTGGTAGCCGTTGTTCCTCATGAAGGATCGTCCGAGCACGAGCTGCTTGAAGCGGCTGCATTCGCTGAAACACAATCATCGCATCCCATCGCCCGGGCAATTATCGAAGGTGCTAAATCTCGTGGTATCAAATTCGGTACCGCGGATTTGAGCGAAGCTGTCTTCGGCCAGGGTCTGAAGGCATGGGCAGGCGGCTCTTCCATCTGGGTCGGCAGTACGGCACTCTTTCAAGATCAGGAGCTTCCTTCCGGTATAATTCATGACGCCAATAAATTAGAGCAGGGTGGAAAAACGGTTGTAATCGTGCGGCGCGATATGAAGTTTCTCGGCGTGCTCGGTATTGCAGACACCGTCAGGACCGAAACCCCAAGAGTTTTGCAACAGCTCAAGGAGCTGGGAATAAAGCGAAACGTTATGCTCTCAGGCGACAATCACACAGTAGCCAGCGCTATTGGATCGCAGATCGGGATTGACGAAACCAGAGCACCACTTCTGCCGGATGGAAAAGCGCGCATGCTGCGCACTCTTGCAAATGAGGGCGGCGTTGCGATGGTTGGAGATGGGGTGAACGATGCACCAGCCCTGGCTGCTGCATCTGTTGGCATAGCCATGGGCGGCACCGGTTCAGATGTGGCTCTGGAAGCCGCCGATCTTGTGCTCATGAGCAACGGTTTGGAACGCTTGCCTTTCGCAGTCGAGCTCTCTCGCGAGGCTACACGAACAATCAGGCAGAACATGGCTGTAGCCCTTGGCGTTAGCTTCATGCTCGTACTTGCATCAATTTTCGGTTGGGTGCACATCAGCCAGGCTGTAGTTCTCCATGAGGGCAGCACCCTGGTTGTCCTGCTCAACGGATTGCGATTGATTCGCTTCCGCGGCCGCGTCAGCGGTGGTTAATTGAGATTTTTCGAAGTCTGCGCGGGTTGCGGCCAGTTTGATGCGGCAAGCTTTCTTGTTTTGACTTTCCGAGGAGGCTTAACCAGAAAGTAGACGCCCACGAGAGAAAGTATCAGCATGAATGAAACGCCAAGCATGAAACTGTATGGCCAATAGCGGAATGAGACGACATGATGTCCGGGACTTAGCTGCACAGCGCGGAAGAGATAGTTGGCACGATACATCTGCGCAGGCGCACCATCTATGGTGGCTTGCCAGCCTGGATACCAGAGATCGGTCAGGACGAGAAATCCCGGATGAGGCGTTGCTACATCAATAGTCACAGTCGTATCGCCGGCGCGCGTCAACTGTACTGACGACTCATGCGCAATGGTCGAGGCTTTATCGTTCAGTTGAACAGGCGCGCTCTCAATGACTACTTGTTTGCTCGAATCGAAACGATCGCTCGAAATCCATTCTAATGCCTGGTCTTGTTCTTCAACGAAAACTGCTTCGGAGACAATGTATGCCTCCGGCAATGCCCCATTGTTGCGATAGATCTCTAAACCATCGGAGGTGCGCGCCACGAGCTCAAACCGTTTGTCGTCAGATGGGTCCTCATGGCTTAGATGCTCGGCTGTTACGATGTATCTAACGCTAGCCATATCGAGCATCGAAGAGATTGTCGGGCTGAAGACTTGATTGAATGCATCCAGCTTGGCGCCGGCGTGGTTCATGAAGTCCAAATAGCGCTTAGGAAAAAGCGGGTTGTGAAAGCGTAGATCCCTGATTGCATACGCCAGATTCGTGTTAGGACGCAGAATATGATCGCCTGTGGCGATGAATCGCCCGTCCAGCTCCTTGAGTCTGGCGATCGTTTCTGCCTGGGGATAATTGAAAGTTGGGCGAATCGGCAGTGATTTCCTTGATATGGCCAGCTCCGAAAATACGCCCAGGGAAACGCACAGTACAGCGATTAAGGTCGGAAGATACGAGGAGAAACGCCATGATTGCAAGCGGCGCTTCATGACCGGGAAGGAAAACAATGCGATCAGGAATACGGCAATCAAGAAGAAATTCCTCAGCCAGTCTTGATTGCTCAATGCCATCTGGGGCAGTGTCATATCGAAATAAGCAGCATGCAAGTCGATGTTCAACACTTTGACGAGCATGGGGAAAGAGAGCACGACAGCAGCCATAAGCAGTGGGATAAAACATTCCGGCGCGAATCGATGCGACAAATCCACAGCATGAGTAAAGAGGGCAGCGGTATGAAATCCGCGGGTCGTCGAGCCTGATATGCGTGGATCAGCTGTGGAGTCCTGCGGGCTTAAGTGTGGAGGGGAAGCAGTTTCAGTCGCCTTTGCAGTTCCAAGCGTGTCTTTTGATGCGGGCTTATCCTCTGCCGAACTGGCGGCGGTGCCTGAGTGATCTGTGCCATCTGCATTGCTGTGCTTATGCTCGATGATGCCTGCCAGGAGAAAAAGCAGCTGCAGACCGAAGCCGGCTAGAATCGTAGTGAACACCATGAGCACTGGAAATATGTAGTTCACGACCAGGTAAGAAAAAGGTTTTATAACAAGCAGGCTCTGAAGCGGACCGAACTTCGATGTGAGCAGGACCGCAAGCACGGACAGAATGCTCATGGACATGACAACTCTTCGATGAAACGGGCGGATACGGCTCCGTTTCGTTATAATCCTGAAAATAACAGGCGCCACCATGGGTAGTGCTAAAGGCACGATAATACCGAGGTAAGGACTGGCGCCACCAAAGCCGGGCTGCAGCATGTTGAAGACGTAGGTCTGCCAGGGCATGAAAGCAGGTGCCCCGCTGCTGTGTTTGTAAGTATCGGCATTCCTCAGATACTCGAGAAAGGGCAAGAGCATGGGCGCGGAGAGGCAAAAGGCAACGGTGCCTGCCATAAAGAGAGTGCGCAGGCTCGCCTGCAATGTTGGCACTACCAGTACTACCATAAGACTGGCGAACAGAATTGCGCACAAAGAAAGCTCCGGATGAGCCGAGAGCAGAAAGAAGGCGCAGCCTATGCCTGCCAGGGTGGCGCTCCCGTTAGTTTGCCGTTTGGCGGCATTGATAAACAAATAAAAGAGGAAGGGAATCAGGCAATAGCCGTTGCCAATCAGCTCCAGATACCATTGCTCGTAGGGGCAGAGAGAGAGCGTCAGAGCACAAAACACGGCCGTCACTCTTGCCAGACCAAGGCATCTCGCCAGAAGGAAAGAGCCGACGGCCATGATAATCAATTCAAGCACCAGGATAAGGTCGTACACGTGCATGTGCGGAGACAGTGCCAGAGGCAGGTGCAGTGGAGAAAAGCTCAATGACTGCGGATCAGCAAGCAAGGGCATACCGAAGCCATTATTCGGATTCCATAGAGGGACGGCGCCATTGTTCCACGAACGGGCCACGAAGAGATAATAAGGCACCATCAGCAGTATCAAAGACGGATCCATTCCCTGAGATTGCCCCAGGCGGAATTTATCGAAGACCGAATCCCACTCCGCAATCAGATGGATGCGCGATATGGAGGCGCCTGCCAGGACGACTTTCCAGAACAATAATGCAAATGCAAGAGATAGGAGAATGATCAGCAGAGCATCGAGTTGTTTCTCTTTAGTGCCTTGATCCATAATCGTCCAACCGTGCGTTATCCGCTATGCCATCGTTTATTGCGGCGCTGTCCACCCGAATGTATCAAGGGTTTCTTCAACTGTCATATTATTCTCGAGGCAATACGCCATAACGATGGTTGCCTGCTCGAGCTTCAATAGATCCGCGTCGAGATAGGTTTTAAGATGCGTGGCATGATCGAGCACCTGCTCGGTGATCAAACGCGCATCGAAGAGTGTTTTCATTAGCGGAACTTTGTTAGCCAATGCCAGAGCCGTGGCAATTTGCAGATCTTTGTCCGAGATTAGCCCCGCCTTCTTCAAAATCTCGGTAATATCGATTGGCGGCTTCTCTTCAAAAACAGCATCGGGATTGGTATCGATCATTGCCAGCACTTGCTGAAGCTCTTCATTGGAAGAGGCATACTGAATTTTTTGAATAATCTGCGCCGCCTGATCCTCAAACAAGATTCCATCAGCGATCATCTTCATTATATGGCGAGCCGCTTTTACACAGGGTCTCGAGGCATAACCCAATTCAATCAGCACCTCGTCGAGCACCTTGTCTTCGGTTGCTTCGATCTCATTGGCTGTGAGAAGCTGGCTTTCCGAGATGGCGCCGGCCATCACAAAAAGCTCACCCAGCCCGAAGCCGGTTTGCAGAGTGCCGTCAAAAGTACCGCTCTCTTTGAGCGATTGTTCCAGTGATATGGAGCGAGTGCGCGCCAGTTTCAGCGCATAGAGAACATGATCCCTTTCCGCTTTTCCTTCTCTGACTAATCTCTGAGCGGCAAGAACTTGATTGAGAGCCGCTCTGGAAAGGACGCCTTTGTTCAAGAGAACCAGTCCCAGAGGCAAACCTGTCTCGGCGCTGGCCATCATGCCCTGCTCGACCTGATGAGGAGTAGCCAGTCCGGATGACATCAAAAACTCACCGAGCCGATTGATCGTTTGCACCGCCTTTGGTGCGGTGAGGGGAATGCTTCGATTGAGGGCGGTCTCGAGCGGAAGTCCTTCTCGGGCGACCATGAGCAGCGCCTGGATGGCGTGCTCGAATGGTATCAATCCATCTCTGATTCGCGACTGCAACTCGAGCGCGGCGCGCAGCTGGGGCTCGGTCACGTGCCCATGCATTGTCAGAACCCGCCCGATCGGCAGGCGCATTTTGAATGAAAGGCGATAAGCTGCCTCGAATTGCTCCGGCTCGAGCAATCCACCGCGTATCAAAAGCTCCCCTAATTGAATATCTGTCGGCGCTTCCTGCGTCATCAGTCTCTCTTACGACTTCTCGACAATACTATCGGGAATGTGCCCTCTCTGGCTTCGTTTTTAGCAGCTCGAGCCGCATCGATCATGCTTCTCAATTCGTCGCCGTCAGAAGGAAGACCCGACACCCCGAATGATAGTAGCAGACTGCGCCGGTCAATTTCAGGAGTGAGCGGTGTATTGGTGATGGCATCAAAGATGCGATTGGCGACAAATGCCGCTTGCGACGGTTTGGTATTAGGCAAGATAATGGCATATTCGAGCGATTCGAAGTGCCCGAGCGAGTCGAGTGGACGTTTAACCAGATCGATGCGCAGGGCGGCGGTGCTAACCGCTTGTGGTGGCAACATTTCGGAGCCGAAGCTCATGTCGCTCTTGCGTTTGTTCATCTCAAATAAAATCAACGAGAGCGGCCAGTTGTAAGCCTCGAAGCGATAGAACTCATATTCCATGAAGTACATCAGTGCTTCATAAGTGAGAATGCCGGTTTCCGGTCTGATAAAGTTGTAGCGCAGCGATTGCACAGCGTGCTTCACGTCGCCCAAAAAGTCGAGCGCGCCGCCTCTTGCTGCCGCCGGCTCTTTGATCTCGATGATGCCGCAATAGAGGAAGTTAAAGAGAAGCGGGGCCCACTGCGACATCTCCATGGGTCTATCACGCAGCAGATCCGTGAAGGTGCGTTTCTTCTTGAGCATCTCGTAGATCTGCTTCTGCCATTCGAAATCGAGCGGATGTCCTTTGGAGAGCATCAGCTTTAGTTCCGTATCGCTCAGATTTTTTTGCTTTAAGACAAGCTGCGATTCGTAGGTAAGCTTTGCTGCTTCGAGATGGCGCAGTTGGTCAAGCAGAGCCGATCCTTCCATGATCGATGCCTGCAAGCTTTTCTCGCACGACACCATCTCGGTGAGCCGTTTGGGATGGAATTTGTATTCGCCTTTTCGCCAGGTGACTACTTCTTTGATGGCGCCATCACCACGGGCGCTCCCAGCCTGAGCGTGTTTGGGTGTGCCGTCGACGAAATAGATCTGGGCGATGGCCGCATCGCCTATTACCTCAAGCATGCCGGATACTTTGCTCATGCCGATGTTAGTCAGGACATCAGCCATTTTTACTTTTTTGAGGTCACCCTCCAGAGCTGTGGCAGGTGCCTTCCCGCTGCTGCCCGGCACGGCGGGATCGTCTGAGAAGAAATCAGCCGGCAGGCTGCCGGAAGGCATCCCGGATGCCGGTTGCAAACTGCCTTTATCATCATTGTGTCCGCCGAACAAGGGCGTGCCTTTGTACGCCGTCGGCGGTGGCGCCTGGGTCGAGGGCGGAACAGCCGAGGTTTGCAGACTCTGAAAAGAGCCGGTCCGCCTCGGGTTCAACGACTCGAAGGCAGGTTGCTTGCCGGAGTTTCGGGCGCCCGGCGGCACAACCGTCGATTGTCCGGGGTTCGGCTGATAAGTTTGGTATGAGCCACTGCCTGCAAATGGCTGCCCGCCGAATTGGTGCGCTGAATTGCCCCCCGGTTGCAGGGTTGATTGTTGACCTGGACCTGGTCCGGGCATGGGATCGTTTGGTGATGGAAAGGGCTGGTATGCACCAGTGGCCTTTCTCGGGTCGCCTTGCTGAAAGGGCGAAAACGAGCCTGTCGACAAGCCGGGCGCAGGACCGGTCTGAGTCTCGAGCATCATGATGACATCGAGAATCAGGTTGAGGTCCGAGGTTTCGAATTTGCTGACCAGCTTTGACTGCCTGCCATCATCCTCCCAGAGGTTCCACAGAGGATGAGGTGTAACCTTATCGAATTTGCACAAGATGGCGTATGTTCGATAAGTGCCCGGAACCTGCCACATGAGCTCGACTTCCTGTCCGCGGTTCACCTGCGCTTGCTCGAAAACCATTTTGAGCATGGCATAATCTGGGAAAGTAGTTTGGCGGGGCAATTTGATTTTGCCGGGCTGGTGAGGATTTTTTGGCTTGCCAAATTGCTGCATTGGAGAACTTGTTGTCTGGGTCTCTAGTAAAATTCTAGTCAGTCTTACTAGTTTATTTGATCTACGGCTAATAAGCATAATGGCAAATCACTAATTCAGACAACAGTTAAATGCACTCATGTGTATCTGTAGTGATATTTGGCCGTCTATTTTTGGGGTTGGCAGGTGGTCGCAATAGCTCGTGGCAAATTAATCTCGCTCATAACCTCCGGGCTGATAATGGCGCTCTTCTTGACGTTAAACACGCTTCAGTCGTCATCGACCGATCAACTTCTGGCGTTATCCATAGACCCATATCTGATCAGTAGCGTTCCGGACTGTTTTCTTAGATACACAATTTTTCTTCTCGCCGCCGCGACAGCATTTTGCTTATTTCTGCTCAACGAGAGCGAGCGACCGATTTATCGCCACTGGTCCGCCGCTCGCTCGGCGCTATTCTATGGTGCTCTGGCATTTTTTCTGGCTTATTTGGTTTTGACCAGAACGCTTCAGTTGCCGCTTTGCGTGGACGACTCATATATCGATTTCCGCTACATCTTCAACTGGCTGAGCGGCACAAGCTTCGATTACAATCCGGGCGACCGATGCATGGGCTTCACCTCTCATCTGCATATTGCCGTGCTCACCTTGATTGCCTGGGTGCTGAAAACGCTTGATTTAACTCTGGTTTCACAATGCACCAATATCGTGCTCGGCATTTTGTCCTATTTCCTCATCTTCGTTCTCATCCGCCGAGCTACTGAAAAACCGTGGCTTGCCGCCGCCTCAGCCGCTGTTTATGCGCTCTTTCCATATAACACTCAGGAGACCATGGCCGGCAAAGAGACGCTCTTCATCTCGACTTTGATGCTTGCCTCCTTGCTTTTCATGCAACGGAAGAATCTCTTCGCGGTCGCCTGGTGCGCGGCGTTGATTTTGGCGACCCGTCCGGAAGGCGGGCTCTGGATGCTGCTTTCCATGGTTTGGATGTGGCTGGTGATTAAACAGCAATGGCGATCGAAGTCTGATTCGTCCGATCAGAGTGGCGGAGAAAACGCCGCTGTTCTCGGCGTTCTCGTGAAGGTTTGGATTGGTCCGTTTTTGTTGCTGGCAGGTCTGGCTGCCTGGCTTTTTGCCAACTTCGGAACAATCGTCCCCCACAGTTTGATTGGCAAGTCGAACATGTTTTACAAGCCGTTTCCAATGATGGACATGGTCCTGGTTTTGAGACGCCTGGGCGACGGGGCGCTAGTGCCAGATTTGAACTTTTTCATTCATCCACTCTTAAGCGACGCCTTCGATTTCCTGCGGCTCTATGGCGGATCGGTTTATCTGATCGCCTCGCTCCGGTTTGTACGGGAACCGGTGCTTAGATTCTATGCCTGGGTCGTGTTCGCTTACTTCCTGCTCTATTCGATCGTCAACCCGTATCTTTTCCCCTGGTATTACTGCTGGTTCTCGCTGGTGCCACCAATAATGGTTCCACTGTTTTGTTACAAGCTTTTTCGTTTCGCTCGAAAATCAAGAGGCAGAGCCAACAAAGTGATTGGAATGAGCATCTGCTTCTACTTGATTTTTGTGCAGGTCATCGAGCAGCCAGTCAGGTATATGAGCGGGCTGCCGGCAATCTGCTTTTACTGGAGTGGTCTTTTCGATCGCTTGATGGTTTATAAAAACGCCGCCGAGACTGTCGCTTCTGCCCCGGGTAATCAAGCCCAAAAGCTGGTTGTGGCCTCACCCGAGGTGGGCGTTCTGGGCTGGTTCTACCACGGCCCGATTCTGGATCTGGGCGGGTTGGTAACCGACAAAGTCATCCGTTATGCACCGCCGCTGCAGAAGTACAGGAAGACGACGAGTTTGTACGCGGTGATTCCGAAAATCATTGTCGATATGCGTCCGGACTATTTGGTGACTGATGGTTCTTTTTGCGAAAACGGACTATTCAAGGAAGACTTCTTCAAACAAACTTACCTTAAGGACAAATTTTATCCGTTGCAGATCTGGAGCGAGGGCTTTTATCTTTTCAAACGTGAACCCGGTCATCAGCCAATTGGCAGCGCAAAGTAGAGCTAACCTCGAGTCTCCGGAACTTCGCTGCCCTGCACCGCAGGTGGTGCGGCTGCAAACGGGGTCGGCGCTGACGCGTCGGTTAAGCCCATTCTCTGTATGATGCCTTCCGCCGCGCTCAGGTCCGTCTTGCGCTCAATCAGCAGCGCTCTTTCAGCGGGCAAGATATAAGCATGCATCTCCTCAAGCTTGAGGTATCCCGAGTTTTGCAAGTAGTGCCGCGAAACGACGGCGATGGCACTGCTGATTACATAAAGTTTGGCCTCCGGGCTAAGCGTGCTTTGCATCGGCTCGCCGCCCGGGTTCTCACTCCTCTGTCTCAGTAGCGGCTGCATTCGCCGGGCGCCATCGAGCACCACCAGTGATTGCGGCAGCACACGCGCCTCAGAGACCGTCACCACCGGTGCGCCGTCGTGGCGAGCGCAAATTTCGATAGCGCAGTCGATGTCGATGGTGGCTCGCAGGGGCGCCGCCACGTCGAGCAGAACGACGATATCGAACTGGGGCAAATGATGCAGCGCCTCGGCGGCACAGGTGCCCCAGCGGTTCAAAATGCCGCTTTGCCGGCTTCCGCCTCGGGCTTGATCGATGAAGTCTTCATAGCCGCCTTCATCGCCTGGGTCGGCGGCGCGAAAAGGAACTTCGGCTCCCATCTGGCTTGCCGCCTGAGCTACTTCGAGATCGGCAGTGGCGACGATCACACGATCGATCAGTCGCGAGCTTCTCGCTGCTTCGATCGACCAGGCAACAAGCGCCTTTCCACCAAGCAAGCTGAGGTCTCGCCTGGCTAGCCCCCTCGATCCGCTGTTTGCGGATACGACCGCTAAAACGCTTCTACCCTTTATCACTGGAACTTGCCCGGGCGAGAGTGCATCGCCAAACTTTTAACGTAAACATTTTTATCACTACAAAATATCACCAAATGTGATCGATCGTTCTTAAAAGACACGTAACGTCGGCTTTCAATTCGCCGGCCGCCTGCCTGATCGAACCGGCTGACTCAAAGATGAAATAAAAGTCGCTTGAGGCAAGAATGACGCCGGTAAGCCAATTCTAACCTCCGCGAAAGAAACGTGAAGACGAATTAGCCAGGCTTCAAAGCAGTAAAGGCGTTTGAGTGCTATTGTTTAACCTGCACCACTCAAGGTGTATCGGGAAGAAATGAAAACCAAAGGAAAAGCCAGGCTGATCGTTGCCGTCGCCCTTATTGCTGGGCTGCTTTTGCCTTGCTCGATTTTGGCGATCGAGCATGCTTGCCTTTATTCTTATTTAGATCCCGCCACCAACGCTATGCCGAGGCCGACGGTCGAAGAGATTCCCAACTTTGATTACGTCCACCCATACCTCTGCCGGGGAGCACTGCCTTCCGCCTATGGAATCTTGTGGCTCAAGGATCACGGTGTGACAACCATTGTCGATTTAAGGCTGACGAATTCAAAACCGGTCGAGCTGGAGCGTCTGGCTGCCAAACGCTTCGGCTTCGACTATGTGAGCTTGCCGGTTCGCTACATACCCTCGAGCGAGCAGCTGAAAAGATTCGTAGAGGTAGTCAGCGCTGCCCGCGACCAGGGCAAACGTGTTTTCGTCCACTGCGGTCACGGCTCTGACAGGACAGGCTTCTTCGTTTCAGTTTGGCGTGTTGTCGGCGATCACTGGCGCGTCACTCTGGCAATGTCAGAGATGCTCGAGCACGGATTCCTGATTCATCGGTTTCGAGGTGAGCCCGAGAAAACACGACCGGAGCTCGCTTCCGACGGGAAAGCCAGCAACTGATCTTCACTATCAGGATTGGATGAAACGTCGAGCCGCTCAGCTTCGGTTGACTTTTCTCGCTCTTGGTAGTTATCGCAAACGCCTGAGTGCGCTTGCTTTGCCGTGCCGGCGGTTTGATCGGCTGTGGCGCGAAGTTCTTGGGTGACACCGAATTCAGTACCGAATGATTGCTCAGGACTCTTGAGCTTGATTTCCCTCAGCAGCCATGCTTGAAGGTTGGTGAGCGCACCGACTTTTCTGCCGGTCAAGGCGCAGGCTTTATCGGTGAGCTTGAGCATGAGCTTTGCCGAAAAAAGTCTCGGCCTGGCTTTCAACAAGCGAAACCAGTGCCTGATTCGAAAACGGTACGACATTTGAAAAAGCTTGTCATACAACATTTTATCGAAGGTCTTGAGCATGAAAGTGGCATCAGCCAGCACCATATCTGGTGGCTTGTGGTAAAACGAGGCTCTGGGCGATTGCTTGAATTTGTCGATAGCCAGATAATAGAGTTCGGCTGTCTGTCTGGCGATCTCTCGGCGCTGGAAGTGTTGGAGGACTCGCCGCCGCGCTTGCTCTCCCAGCTGCCGCCGCCATTCCGGATTGTCGAGCAGCCGGTTGATTGCCTGGGACAGGGACTGAGGGTCACGAGGCTCTACGATGATTCCGCATTCCCCGTCGATGACATACTCTTTGGTGCCACCACCTGAGGTGCCGACAACGGGACGGCCGCAAGCCATGGCCTCGAGGCAAGTGTAAGGTGAATTGTCGTAAACCGAAGGTACGACGCAGATGTCGGCTGATCGGTAATAGGCCGCCAGTGAGGTGAGGGGAATGCGATCGATGAAGCGTATGAAAGATGCCGTGCCGTCACGCTCGATTATCTTTTCCAATTCCTTGCGCACCGAACCTTGCCCGGTCCCGGTTTTGGTGTCATCACCGATGATTGTGAATTCGACATCTTTGTGTCGCGCCACCACTGCTGGTATCGCTTCGATCAGATAATGAATTCCTTTTCGCTCTTCCAGTCTGCCTACAAACAAGATTCTGATCTTGTCTTGCGGGCATGGAGCCAGCTCCCCGTCCGGTGAAAACTGCTTCGGATCTATTGGATTGCGGACGATGTGGATGCGCTCAGGATCGTAATGCAGATCTTGCGCCACATATTCCTTAAGGTCCTGGCTCGGTGATGTGAGGACGTCTGCAGAGACCATGGCCACGCGCTCGAGCGCGGCGACGAATTCATGATCGAATGATTGCGTTACGTTGTGCAGCCCCTCTTTGATGAACTTGGAGTGGGGCGTGTACAAGCGAATCAAAAGGGGCAGGGCTCGCGTTATTCCCGGGATCAACCCCTCGGCCAGAAGCTCGGGCGTGTCGACGACATCAAAGGGCTCGCGGGCGTGAATCTCGTGGAACTTTTTCCACAATGCCGTGCTGCACAGCAAGACGTAACGGCTGTAGGGCATGAACATCGAGAAGGCGTAGAGACTCTTGCCGAGCCATTCATTGTTGACCCTGTGGACCTTGATTCCGTTATCATCCGCGATCTTGTCGACATCTTTCGACAGTGACACTACCTCGACATCGTGGCCGAGCTCCTTCAATCCATGAGCGAGGTGGCGCGTGAATGTGGCGATGCCGCCGAAACCTGTTTCAGGCGGATACTCGCGCGATATGAGGCAGACTCGCAAGGCTCGTGTTGTCATGCGCCTATGTTATCTTGAAATGCCCGCCTGAAACTTAATGAGAGCTTATGTTCGACTCATATCATAAGACGACTCAGGGGTGGCGATATGCAAATGGTATAAACGCTCGAGATCATCGACCATGTCCTGTATCGTCCGAGGCGGACCGATGTTCTCGCGAAACGTGTCGAGCATATGTTCATTATCCAGAAGTTTTTGGAATTGCCGACTCAAATCGTTGTGATCGTTAAGCTCGAAAAGCAACCCGTTCTTCTCATGTTCGATCAGCTCCGACATGCCTCCAAGGTTGGTGGCAATCAAGGGCGTTTTGGTAGCGAGAGCCGACTGCATTACCAGGGGCGTATTCTCATACCAGCGTGAGGGGACGACGAGTACATCGATTTCAGACAAAATCTTGCCAAACTCATCGTTGGGAAAGGTGCCAAGGAACTGGATACGCTCTTGTGTCCTGGCGCAACTCTCGACCAGCGCCTGCAATTGCTGAAAATACTCCGGAAATTGGCTTTTACTGCCGTAAATCTTCAGCAGCACTCTATGAGGCTCAGGAAGACTCTGAATCGCTTTGATCAGTATGTCGACGCCTTTGTGCTCAAATAACGTTCCTATGAAGCCAATACGCAACAATTGCGAAGGCTTTTTCCGGCACCAGGCGATTAAATTGGTCGTGTCTATTCCAAAAGGCACATGGTGGATGAGACGGCTGTCGATGCCATTCTTTTCGAACAAATTTTTCATCAGCAAAGTCGGCACTGTAATTGCATCAGCCGCATTGGCGATCTGGCGCAAAGCGGCAGGTCTTCGGGTAGTGGCGGCAATGGCCTTGGGCAGTTTGCTCATTATGTAGGCGGAGTATAACAATCGCACAGATGCCTTCTGGCTCAGCCCATCATCGTTTGGCACCAGGGAAGGAAAAGGGCCGCAGACAGCTTCCTTGAATTCAGGCTCTGGAGGAAAGAGCTTGGGCGTGTAACAGCTCAGGCAGTTCGTGCCCTTTGGACCGGGACCCTGGCAAATGGCGCCATCTGGACGTTTCAATTGAACGATCGGACAGATGAACCAGAAGTCCGTGGGTGACAAGATTACCGGCAATCCTCTTTCTTTGGCTTCTTCAATCACGCTAC
>JAJPJO010000397.1 GCA_021324135.1 Pseudomonadota bacterium | reverse complement strand
TCGGGTTCGTTCTGCTTTTGATTCTTGGCTTGTTTCTGATCAAAATTCGCTTGACTGGGGTTCTGAACGCTTCTGCCTGAGGCAGGCTTAGACTCAGGCTGGCTGTCCGTCTGCTTTTTCGCGTTCTTCAAGTTTTCCGAGGCAGAGGGCTTGTCTGACTCATTCCTTGCTTTTGACTCTTGCAAATTCTCATTGCCGGCTGTCTCAGCCGCACGCGGCTGCCCGTTGCGGCTCTCCGGTTGATCCGTCTCGTCATTTTCATCAGTCGTCGATTTGAGCGATGCGCGGAGCAAAACCATGATCACTTGTTGCAAATGCTCCATCGTCACCGGCTTGCTGAGGAAGTGATCCATGCCGCATTCGAAACAACGATCGCGCACGTTCTTCATCGTGCTTGCCGTCATGGCGACAATCGGGGTGTGCTTTTTTTGCTCCCGCTCAGCTTTGCGAATGCGCACCGTCGCTTCGTAGCCATCCATGATCGGCATCTGGCAATCCATCAAGATTAAGGCATACTCGCCGGTGGCATGTTTTGCCACTGCCTCCGATCCGTTCTGCGCCACTTCAATGGAATAGCCGAGCAATTTCAAGGTTCGCTTCAAGACTTGCTGCAGAAATTTGTTGTCCTCCGCCACCAGGATCGTTTTCGAGACAGAAGGCACCACGCCTTTAGGCTCATCGGTAGGCTCGCCGGTGGTCAACTCGTCCATATCAGCCAGGTCAACTTCATCAGGCTCGAGACTTCCGTACATCACATCCAGCACGCTGGCAATCAGGGAAGCCTGCCTGACCGGCTTGGCGAGATAGGACGAGAAGCCCTTTTGCCACAAGTCATCAACGTTGCCGAAGGCATTGTTAGCTGCCAGATAAATCAATCTCGTGCGAGAGATTGTCGGATCATCCTGGATCTCGCGGGCCAACTTGAGGCTGCCCTCTTCTCCGGAAAGTCCGATCAGGGCAACGGAGTAGGGAAGCTCGGCAAGCTTTGCATGGCGCAGCATATCCAGCGCCTCATCGGCATGAGCGGCGGTGCTGACCTGAAAACGCGCCGCCTTCAAGTATGACTGCAGAATATTGCGAGCATTTTTATTATCATCAGCGACCAGAACCCTCAAGCCGACCAGCTCGGACGCCATCGCCGGTAGTGGCAACGAGTCGACGAACTTTTTGCCTGAGCGCGGCATGCGAAGAGAAAACCAGAATGTGGAGCCTCTTCCCTCCTCGCTCTCGACGCCTATCTGCCCGCCCATGAGCTCGACCAGCCGTTTTGAAACGGCGAGTCCGAGCCCGCCCTCACCACCTTCGGTGGCAATCTGGGCAAAGGGGCGGAAGAGTTTACTTACCACTTCCCTGGTCATCCCCGGCCCCGTATCCGCCACCGAAAAGCGAATCACATATGTCGATTCATCGAATGCTTCGCGTGTAGCCTGTAAGGTTATTTCACCACGGGTGGTGAATCTGATCGCATTGCCGAGGAAATTCAAGAGTATCTGCCTTATCCTCACGGGATCGCCTTTCAGCATCTCGGGCACGGTGGGATCGATGAACGACATGATCGATAGACCTTTATTGGATGCCAGATCTGCCATCATGTCCGCCGTTCCTTCCACCAATCGAACCGGAGAGAAGTCTTTCACCTCCAATTCGACCTCACCGGACTCCAGCTTCGAGTAATCGAGAGCTTCATTTATGATCTTGAGCAAGCTGTCAGCCGAGGCGTTGATTATCTGCACGAGGTCGCGCTGCTCGTCGCTCAGGTCGGTAGTCTCGAGCAGTTCCATCGTTCCGATAACAGCGGACAAAGGAGTTCGAATCTCATGACTCATTCGCGCCACGAATTCAGAGCGAAATGCCGCCGCCTGCAGTGCCTGGTCGCGAGCCAGAGTGAGATTGGCCGAGAGTTTATCCAGCTCGTTGTTCTTTGTCGCTAACTCGATCAGGCGGCGCTCCAGGTCCAGGTTCAACTGGGCAATTCTTGTCTCACTGACCTGACGCTCGATGGCATAACGAATCGAACGACCAAGCGAATTATTGGTCGCCTCGCCCTTAACCAGGTAGTCCTGCGCACCGGATTGAACTGCCTGCAAGCCGAGCAGTTCGTCATCATCTCCCGTCATGACTACAATAGCGATGGATGGGTGTCTTATGCGAATCGATCGCAGAGTATCGAGACCATTGCAATCAGGCAGATTTAAATCGAGAATGACGGCATCAAAATCAGCCAGACTCAACTGTTTATCGCCGTCGGCAAGGCTGCTCGCTACCTGGATGTCGTACAGCTTTTCATTGCGCTTTTTGAGCAAATGCTGAAACAGCGTTGCATCGACAGGATTGTCTTCAATGAGGAGCAGCTTGATCGTTTTTTCCATACGTCTCTTCCAATACCTATTTAAAAGGATAACCAATGATTCGGATTTTCGAATCAATCCTGAGAATTAGGCGCAATTCCAGATAATTAGGCGCAATTCCAGACGCCGAGCTCGCGAATACGTACAATCTGATTAAACCACTTCTGGAGTAGCAAGAATCTTTCAGTCCGATGTCGCTTTGC
>JAJPJO010000350.1 GCA_021324135.1 Pseudomonadota bacterium | reverse complement strand
TCCGGCGGCAGGTAGACGCGCACCACTTGCGGTCCTTTGTTTACCACCAGATCGAGAAAGCCGGGGTCCTGGTGGGTAAAGCCGTTGTGATCCTGGCGCCAAACGGTTGATGTGATCAACAGGTTCAAAGAGCCGACGCTCGCTCTCCACCCGAGATGATTACAAATTTCAAGCCATTTTGCATGTTGATTGAACATAGAATCGATGACGTGCACGAACGCTTCGTACGTGGCAAAAAATCCGTGACGCCCGGTGAGCAGGTATCCTTCCAGCCAGCCCTCCAGCGTGTGCTCGCTGAGTATCTCCATCACTCTGCCGTCGGTCGCCAGTTCGCCGCCATCGGCATCTTCAGGGAAGTAATTGGCCAGCCATGTTTTTTTGCTCACCGCATAAACATCGTCCAGTTTGTTCGAGGCAGTTTCATCCGGTCCAAATAGCCGGAAGTTGTCCGGGTTGATCTTCATGATGTCGCGCATGAATGCACCACTTGCCCGGGTGTTCTCAGCCTCATCAAACCCGGGTCGGGCGACGTTGACGGCGTATCGTTTAAAATCAGGCATCTTCAGCGACTTGTGAATCAAGCCGCCATTAGCGTGAGGATTAGCGCTCATGCGCCGGCGCCCTTCCGGGGCCAATGCTTTCAACTCAGGAATCAAACGCCCCTGAGCATCGAAGAGCTCCTCTGGCTTATAGCTTCTCAACCAGGCATTCAACAAGTCCATTTGCTCGCCATCTGTTTTCACGCCGGGCAGCGGCACCTGGTGCGATCGCCAGCTGCCTTCAATCATGTGACCACGCAACTCTTTGGGACCGCTCCACCCTTTCGGTGTGCGCATAATAATCATCGGCCAGCGCGGTCTGACGGTAGCATCTGTACTTCGCGCGTCCTTCTGAATCTCTCTGATTTTCACGATGCAGTGCTCGAGTGTGGCAGCCATAGCCTGATGCATACTGTCATAGTCGCTGCCTTCGACAAAGTAGGGGATATAACCATAGCCACGAAACAGGCTTTCGATCTCATCACGATCGATTCTTGCCAGAATAGTAGGGTTGTTGATCTTGTATCCGTTCAGATGCAAAATCGGCAGAACCGCGCCATCCCGCTTGGGATTGATGAACTTATTCGAGTGCCAGGCTGTCGCCAGAGGTCCGGTTTCCGATTCACCATCTCCGACAACCACTGCCGTGATCAGATCCTTATTGTCGAAAACGGACCCGTAAGCATGCGAAAGGCTGTAGCCAAGCTCACCACCCTCGTGTATGGAGCCTGGTGTTTCCGGTGTGCAATGGCTGCCGATACCGCCTGGAAATGAGAATTGCTTGAAGAACGCATTCATGCCTTCCTCATCCTCGCTCTTGTCCGGATAAATCTCCGAATAAGTTCCCTCGAGATAAACCGGTGCCAGCACGCCTGGTGCGCCGTGCCCGGGACCAGCCATGAAGATCATGTCCAGATCGTATTTCTTGATCAAGCGATTCAAATGCAAATAGATGAAACTAAGTCCCGGGCTGGCGCCCCAATGTCCGAGCAGCCTGTTTTTTATGTGCTCTACCTTTAGTGGCTCCTTCAAAAGAGGATTATCTCGAAGGTAGATCATTCCTACTGCTAAATAGCAACAGGCCCGCCAATAAGCATGAACCTTCTTCAGTTCGTCGGCGCTCAATGGAGTGCCCGTTATGGTCGAGCGAGCCGGGCCGAAGGCGCTCAGCGAATTAGTGGTCTTATCTTTTGATGCTACTACCATTTCAATACTCCCAGTAAGTTTTCTCTTGCACACATGATTGCGGCAGGCGACCGCAGAAAGGCTGGACTCTCAACAGACAAGTTTAGGAGGTTCGCTGATTTTGCATCTCATTCCTTCGATTGACTTCCGGATGATTCTCAGGGTTGAGGGTGACGACTCCGCCATTCAATAGAATAGATAGGTTCGGCTTAATCAAGGTGCGCGGGTCTATCGCGCCGAGCGCAGCAAGCGAGGGTTTGGAAATGGATTCTAATCAAAAACGCAGAAGAGGCATCGACACCATTGAGATGAAGATGCCGAGCACCAACGAAGCTGTGCGCAAACACTTGCTCGAAAATCTGCGCTCGGATCAAGGCAAGTTTGCAGCGGTGGCAACCAAGCATGATTACTATCTGGCTCTTGCCAGAGTGGCGCGCGACCGCCTCATGCGCCGCTGGACGAGCACAGCCAGAACATATTATGAGCAAGGAAGCCGGACAGTCGTTTACTTATCGGCAGAGTATCTGATCGGACCGCAGCTTGGAAACAACCTTATAAATCTGGGCATTTATTCCGACACGGCCTCCACGCTGATGGAATTGGGCTTGAGTCTCGACGATCTCCTCGAGGAAGAGCCCGAGCCTGGACTGGGCAATGGAGGGCTTGGACGTCTGGCGGCTTGCTATATGGATTCCATGGCCACGCTCCAGATACCTGCCATCGGATATGGTATCAGATACGAATTCGGCATTTTCAGCCAGAGCATCCGCGACGGCTGGCAGGTCGAGATGACCGACAAATGGCTCAAATACGGCAACCCCTGGGAATTAGCCCACACCGATCTGTCATTCGACGTCTATCTTGGTGGGCATACAACCAGTGCAATTGACGAGCAAGGACACAAGCACGTGCGCTGGATTCCGGAGCGAGTGGTCTCCGGCGTCGCCTATGACACGCCGGTTTTGGGATTCGGAGTCAACACAGCCAATGTTCTCAGGCTCTGGAAAGCGGAAGCGGCAGAGTCGTTCGATTTCCAAGCTTTCAACGTTGGTGACTATTATCGCGCCGTCGATGCCAAAGTTTTCTCCGAGAATATAACCAAGGTGCTTTATCCAAACGACGAACCGCTGGCGGGCAAGCAGTTGCGGCTGGAGCAACAGTACTTCATGGTTTCTTGCTCGCTGCAGGACATGATTCGCATCTATCTTCAGAAGGAAAAGACACTCGATCGTTTCCATGAAAAATATGCTGTGCAGCTCAATGATACGCACCCGGCTCTGGCAGTCGCGGAGCTGATGCGCCTGCTTGTCGATGTGCACGGAATGAATTGGGAAAAAGCCTGGTTCATAACTACCCGCACAATGTCATACACCAATCACACCCTGCTTCCCGAAGCGCTTGAGACGTACTCGCTGCCACTGTTTCAAAAGCTGCTGCCCAGACATCTAGAGATAATCTACGAAATTAACAGGCGTTTTCTCGATGACGTGCGAAATCAACATCCTCATGACACCGAGCTCATGTCGAGAGTTTCATTGATCGGTGAAACCGGTGAAAAACAGGTGCGCATGGCCAACCTGGCTTGCGTGGGCAGCCATGCGATAAACGGAGTGGCTGAGCTGCATAGCAATCTTTTAAAAACGACCGTGCTTAAGGACTTCTATCTGCTCGCTCCGGAAAAGTTCGATAATGTCACCAATGGCGTCACCCCCAGACGCTTCATTTTGCTCTCCAATCCTGAGCTGGCAACTTTGATCACGCAGACCATAGGAGATGCATGGCCGAAAAACCTCGACGAGTTGAAGAAGCTGGAAGCGCTGGCTGATGATTCTTACTTCTGCACCAAGTGGGCGACAGTAAAACACTCGCGCAAACGATTGTTAGCGGAGAGGATCAAGAGCGTTCTCGACATAGATGTCGATACATGGTCGCTTTTCGATGTTCAAACGAAACGGATGCATGAATACAAACGTCAAATACTCAATGTTCTGCACGTGCTTACTCTCTACAACCGCATAAAGAAAGGAAACACCAAACAACTCTCTCCTCGAACATTCATCTTCGGGGGTAAGGCAGCTCCTGGATATTTTATGGCCAAGTTGACGATCAAGTTGATCAATGCAGTGGCATCCTTAATTAACAACGATCCGGAGGTAAGCCATCATCTGCGCGTTGTATTCTTCCCCGATTTCAATGTGAAGAACGCACAATTGATTTACCCGGCAGCCGATCTCTCCGAGCAGATTTCAACGGCGGGCTACGAGGCTTCCGGAACCGGAAACATGAAATTCTCTTTGAACGGCGCCCTGACCATTGGTACTCTCGATGGTGCCAATATCGAAATCAGGAACGCCGTTGGTCCGGAGAACTTTTTCGTTTTCGGTCTCACGGTTGAGGAAGTCGATCGGTTGAGAGCCAGTGGCTATCGCCCCTGGGAGATTTATGAACAGAACGCTGAACTGAAAGAGGCTGTTGACTTGATCGCTTCTGGCCGGCTCAGCTCCGGAGATGTGAAATTATTCGAGCCCCTCATCAAGGCCCTCTTGAGCAACGATCACTTTCTGGTTCTGGCTGACTATCAGGACTATATCGAGTGCCAGGAAAAGGTTTCGAAACTCTGGGATGAGCCGAGGAAATGGGCGCGCATGTCCATATTGAATGTCGCGCGCACGGGAAAATTTTCCTCCGATCGGGCAATCAAGGAGTATTGCGAACGCATCTGGCACGTTCAGCCGGTACCGGTTGAGCTCGACATGATCAAGAGTTGAGCTTAATCGAAGAAGCTCCCCAATTCAACGGTTGCCAAATCGAACCACTGCCGAGAAGGCGCGCATGGTATAAACGCTATGAAACTATGCGGCGGTTTCATTTGGGGCATCATGGATGAATTGACAAATAGTGCCTTTCGCGCGCTGAGAAGCTTCAATTATCGATTGTGGGCGTCGGGCGCGCTCGTGTCCAATATCGGCACATGGATGCAGCGCACGGCGCAAGATTGGCTTGTTCTCACGCAATTAACCCATGGCAACGCCACCGCTGTGGGCATCGTTATGTCGCTGCAGTTTGGTCCCGTTCTTTTCTTATTGCCCTGGAGCGGATTCGTAGCCGATCATTTCGACAGACGGAAAGTGCTCATGGTTACTCAGATCACAATGTGCACCTTAGCGCTGGCTCTGGGAATTTTGACCGTCAGCGGTATTGTCCAGTTGTGGCACGTATATACATTTGCACTTTTGCTCGGCTGCACTACTGCATTCGATACGCCGGCCCGGCAAACCTTTGTATCAGACCTGGTGGTTGAATCTGATCTACCAAATGCGGTGGCATTGAATTCAGCATCTTTCAACATAGCAAGAACAATCGGTCCGGCCATCGGTGGAATTATAATCGCTCAAATCGGTTGCGGTTGGTTGTTTATAATGAACGCCGCATCTTTCATCGCTACTGTAACAGCATTGTTGATGCTGCGCTCCAAAGATCTAATTCGCTTTGAAAAGGCAGAACACGGTCGCGAAAGTTTGACAGAAGGGCTTCGCTATGCCTGGCATCACGCCGACATAAAAACAGTGTTCACCATGCTTTTTTTGATTGGAACATTTTGCATCAACTTTCCTATATTCATCTCAACTATGGCAGTCAATGCCTTCCACGCGGGACCATCCCAATTCGGCGCGCTGACGTCCATGATGGCAACTGGATCGGTTGCCGGCGCCCTTCTTTCAGCCAGGCGTCAAAGGACCGGGGTGAAATCGCTTTGCTTTGCCGCCGCATTGCTGGGCATCGGCTTCACCTTTTGCTCTGTAATGCCAAACTATTGGCTCTTCGGATTGATGCTCATGATCGTTGGCGCGGCCACACAAACTTTTACCACGACCGCGAACAGCACCGTACAACTGGCAACTTTGGCAACAGTGAGAGGACGAGTCATGGCGCTTTTCTTTGCGATCGCCATGGGTGGAACACCGATTGGAGCTCCGATCGTCGGCTTCGTCGCCGATCGTTTCGGACCGCGCTGGGCTCTGGCGGTCGGCGCATTCTTCGCCTTCATCGCCGCCCTGATCGGCACATACTATTTGTGCGTGCGAAAAGGATCAAAGAAGTAATCGAGCATGTCTTTGCCCTGCGATCATGCTATCCTTTGGAACCGTGCTCAACAGGTCCCCTCCCCCTTCTTGATAATAGGTGTCGTAAAAGAGGCCGCAAAACGCAAAAAGTGGGCCTATAAACGATACTCATTGTCAGTAAGACACGCACATCGTCAGGTCTCCTCCGCAGCCGATCGATCTATCTTTAACAGGTGAAACATGACCAGCCAGACGAAAGTATCCAGCATGCAGGCAATCGTTCTAAAAGAATATGGTGGCACTAATGGATTGGAGGTAGCTGAACGCACTGTCCCAGAGCCAGGCTCGGGCCAGGTTCTAATCCAGGTCAAAGCATCACCTGTTAACCCATCAGATCTAATTTTTCTCGGCGGTCACAACCCCAATCCGCGCAAATTACCATCTACGCCCGGGTTTGAAGGTGCCGGGATCGTAATCAAGTCCGGCGGCGGCACCGCATCTGATGCCCTGGTGGGAAAGAATGTATCGTTCCGCTCGCGGCCGGATGGAGACGGTGCCTGGGCCGAGTACGCGATCACCGACGCCGAGCGCTGTATTCCTCTCTTGGCGAATGTCGCGTTTGAAGCGGGTGCAATGTTGCAAGTAAATCCATTGACTGCCTGGACGCTGGTGGACAGCGCCCAAAAAGCTGGTCACAAATTTGCCGTGCAAAACGCCGCTGCCAGCGCCCTCGGGCGCATGGTCGTCAAGTTCGCAGCCAAGCGCAAACTCGGACTCATCAACATTGTTCGCAAAGATGAGCAAGCAGCCATCTTGAAAGAGCTCGGCGCGCAGCACGTGCTCAACTCGCAAGCCGCGGATTTCGAAGACGAGCTAAAGAGTTTGTGTCGGGAATGGAATGCGACAGTTGCATTCGACGCCATCGCCGGTGGTGCGGCCAATCAACTGCTGCGCGCAATGCCACGCCACTCCGAACTCTGGTCATACGGCGGACTATCAGAGCAACCCCTGCAGATCGAGCCCATGATTTTGATTTACGAGCAAAAAGCGGTTCGCGGTTTTTGGGGCCCGCCTGCATTTTACAATCTCAGCAAGAGCGAGTTCGAAGCAGGTGTGCTGGAGATCCAACAGAATCTCTCTACGATTTTCAAAACAGAAATCAGCGCCCGCTTCAGCATCAACGAATTTGATAAAGCCTTGCGCCAGTACAAAGAAAACATGACGCAAGGCAAAATCCTTTTTGTATTCAATTAGAGTTGTTTACTTCTCTATGCGCTTGTCACGGAGACGAATCTGATTTTGGCCCGAGGTCATGAATGGATAGTATCTGACCCTCCGCGATTCCGTATTTTGTAACATGACCGGCTGCGTCTTCAATGGATAAAACTGTATCAAACGGGCACTTCGCAGGTTCGACTTCAAGAACCTCCAAGGCATCGGCAGGGATCTGGCTGCCCTCCGGAACGTCTTTAACTACATAAACAATGCTGTGCTTGAAGTTGAAATCCTTGTCCGAAAGCGCTGTTCCCGCGGCGACATCACGAACAACTCGATGCCCCACCGCTTTCTTGGCAGACATAATCACCCAAGCTGGAGCGCTCATTGTCTCGATTTTCCTGATTTCGACATCGCCGGCACCAACGGCTTCGCCTTTGGCGATGCGTTTCTTGGCGCAAAGCACGTTGACTTGATCGCCGCGTGTTGTCTTTAGTGTTTCGACAAAATTCTCTCGTTCGGTCTCATCCATGTGTCGTTGATATTCTTCCACGAAACCACAAGCGCCAAGTGATGCGCAGGTCGTAACCATCACTGCCCACAGAAGAACTCTGGCGTTCAAACATCTGAGAATCATCATGTCATTTTATCATTCTCCAAACACTGGCGAAGAATGAACTTCATTTTTTCTCGGGCGGAAAAATGATCAGCAAGTCATGCTCGCCCCATGTCTTCTCTCGTTGCGCCTCTTCTTGCACTTCAAAGGGATCCACGACGCGATATTGACGCAGAGCTTTTAGCTGTTTGGTTGCTTTGGTCTCAATCGCAACCGGCTTCTTTACGTCCTTGACCAGCTCAGGCAGAGTTTCCAATTTCAGATTGGCAGGTCTCTGGGTGAGAATGACGCCTACCGTTGCGGTGTCGTAGCCTTGCGAACGCAACACGGTCGCCATGCTTCTCGGTCCCTTATCATCAGATCTCGCGTGGATGTTATTGCCGGCATGACCCTGACCGACGAGGAAAAATACTTTGGCGTTTTTGTCGGCTTTCAGAACCTCGGCCACTTTGTCCGCCATGAAACCGTCACGACCAACCTTCTTCGCTTTTTCAGTCTCCCAATAATCATCGTCGGTACAAACAATCTTCATACCGTTCTTTCGCGCCGCCTCAATCACAGCCATATAATTGTCCGGAAACTTGAGCGGGTCCAGTCCGAATTTTTTGAAATCGAGAACCCCTGTTTTGAGGAAGTCATCGAAGACCGGCTGATAGGTGGCATTCACCTCCAATGCTATA
Source organism: Pseudomonadota bacterium (assembly GCA_021324135.1). GTDB lineage: Bacteria > Cyanobacteriota > Vampirovibrionia > Obscuribacterales > Obscuribacteraceae > JAJPJO01. The sequence goes on along the minus strand of JAJPJO010000350.1, from coordinate 10,689 downwards.
TGGGTGATGCCCTTCTTCTTCAACTCTTCCATGTGCTTCGCCACCCAATCGCGCGACGGATTATTTTTGTCGTCGTGATATTCACCAAATATGATGACTCGATTTTTTTCCACTAAATCGAGAATGGCTTTGTCCGGATCTTTGGCACCCTTTTTGATCTCATCGCGAATTTCGCCGAGAATCTTCTTCCACTCCTCTGCCGTTTTGCCCTTCAGCTTGACCAGATCTTTGATAAGAGATTCGGAGATGTCCTTAGAGGCGAACAAGTCGGAATCGTTTTTCTTGTCTCCTTCCTTCTGCCCATCATTACCTTTCTTACCATCGCCCTTTTCAGGATTCCAGAACTTATCATCGCAAACCAGGAACTGCCCCGGCGCTGCAATCGGCAAAGAGTAAGGCCGATTTGAAGACAGAATATCAATCGAGTTGAGCTTGTTATTGGTGGCACCACTTTTGGTATCGCTCAGTTCTTCAAAAGGAAATTTACGAGAATAGCTCTCGGAAGCTCTGGTATCAACGCTCATGTTCATGACCTCAGCAAGCCCGCCAGCCTGCCGCACGATGTCAGTTTAGAACGCCCCGATCAGAATTCGAAGGTCAGTATACGCACTCTGTTTTGCGTAAATACGAATCTGCCTGACCTATCAGCTGAGAAGCTCCCGCTCAGATACATTGAGCTTGATTTTTTCCGCTTGCTCGCCGCCAGCCAGAAGCGCATCGGTAACTTGCCTGGCGGACTCGAATCTCTCATCCTCAGCAAGCGCTGTTGCCAGTGCGACTATTGAATCGAGTTCTTTGCTGACTGCCTCACTCACCTTCGCCGGATGAAGCTGCGTAATCGGTTCTGGATCTTCACCGACCAACATGAAGTACATCGTCGCACCAAGTGCATAGATGTCGCTTTGCGAAGTGGCACTGCCGCGAAACTGCTCGGGCGGCATGTACGCTTGCTTTCCGGCAGCCACTGCCGATTGCTCTGAATCACTTTCAACATCAGCCACGGAAAAATCAATCAACTTGATCATGCCGTTTTCATCCAGGATCAAATTGTCCGGGCTGAAATCGCGATGAATTACAGCTTTAGGCTGCGAATGAAGATAGTTGAGAATCTCGCACATCTGCAGAGCGAGTTGCCGGACTTCAGGCTCGCTAAACCTTCCTTTTGAGCGGACCATATCTCTAATCGAAGTCCCGGATGCTCGCTCAAGGACGAGATAAGCGCGGTGATCTTCGACAAACGAATCAATCAGCCGCACGATTTTGGGATGGTCGAGGCTCGACAGCAGTTTCGCTTCGTCTGTAAAGCGCTGAGCTTCTCGCCTGCGCACCTCGCGGTCTTCGCTCAAGGGCAATATGAATTCCTTTATGGCAACCTCGCTTCCACGTTTGAGATCAGTTTGAGAACTTGTTTGAACAGTTGCAAGATACACGGTCGCCTGCCCACCCATCCCCAATTTTTTCTCGATACTATATGCGCCACCATTCAGCAGCTGCCCGTCGTTCAGCGGCGCAAGCTGTTGCCGAAACGATGGAGCGAGAAGCTCTTGCAGCCACAATTCTGTGAAGCTCTGCGATTTCGCCTGAGGATCGAGTTCTTTGAACACCTCCGGGTCAATCACTTCCTCTGGAAGAGATCTGCGCAAAAGAGCCTGCAGGCGAGGCCATTCATCATGTACGGTAAGATGATCTATTTTCACTTTCGTGAGCGACTTCTTTTCGCTGAGAAAGCAAATATAAGGTTGATTCCGTGAACCCTTCTCCACGACCCGCTCAATATATACGCGCTTCACATTCTGCCAGGGCAGGCGGGCCAGCAAGGCAAATCGTTTCGTCAGCGCCATGTATGCATCGTGCTCATATAGAAACCAGAGTGCAGCCGGTGAAAAGCCGAGCTTGGTAGGACTCGGATGCGCCGACCAGAGAACGAAAAGTCCTATGACAAGAGAAATCGCAACCAACACGGTTGCGACGGACACACCATCGAACCCGGATGCCTGAAGCATTAAGTGTGCGGCGTTCATCAGAGGTCGAACCGGAGTCATGAGCCAATTCTCGTAGGTATCTGCGTTTACCTTGTAAAATATGGCAACTAACATGACTGTGGCGATGATCGTGTACTGAATGCCGAGCTTTGAAAATCGATCTGCCAGACTTTCGCTGGCTATGGCTGGATGATATTCGATGATCTGATGCTTGGGAAACTCGTAGACGCTGTAAGAGCCGCGCCTGGTGTCAATCTTGTGCTCGATCGGCTCGTGCCATTCATTGCTGATCAATTCATTTGATTCTTCCGGCACGAAATGAGCACCCTTTTCTCACAGTTGTTTTCGATCGCTTCGCATCTGCAGAACATCGGCTATATCTATATTACGATTTTGCTCCGCCGAGCAGTTTATTAAACGCTGCCTGAGCTCGGAGCAGTCAATGATTCGATCTTGCGGCTCCATTTGTGTAAGCTGGAGAACCAGAGAGTTCATCTCGTTCGATATTGATGGATTTTTGGCGCGCGCATCTGAAGTTTTCAAAGGATAAGGATCACAGCCAGTGAGAAGAAAGTACATAGTGCATCCAAGCGCATAAAAGTCGCTTGCCGGCACAGACTTGCCTCGCAACTGCTCAGGGGGCACATAAGCTTGTTTGCCGATCATCGTCCCGGTTGCAGTGCCGAGAAACTGTTTAGCTGCCCCGAAATCAATCACTTTGATCTCCGCATTATCGGTAAGAATCAAGTTGTCCGGGGTGAGATCGCGATGCGTTACCGGCGGATCTTGAGTGTGCAAGAACTCAAGCACGTCGGCAATTTGCAGCGCCCAGGCGATGACATTTTCCTCAGTTTGCGGTCCGCGCTCGATGACCAGCTGCCGCAGATTTGTGCCGGGGATGTATTCGAGCATCAGATAGTCACGGTCGTTTTCGACAAAATGATCGAGTACGCGGGCCAGCTTCTCATGGTGGAGTTTGGACAAAATCTCCGTTTCTCGGGCAAACAGTTCGCGTGCTTTTTTAGTAGCGGGCTCATCGATTTTTCCGACCACGACAGACTCTTTGAGCACCACCGATTGCCCGTCGGCTGTGCTGGCCTGATAAGTGGCCGACATCCCGCCAAATGACAGCTGCCGCGTAATTGTCAGATGGGCTCCCTGCAATCGTGCGCCCGGCTCGAGAGGAACGAAATTGGTTGCCGTGAATCTTCGTCTCAGCTCATCTTGCCAGAGCTGGGTATAACTGAGCGCTCCTGATGAGGTAGCACCAGATGTGGTGCGATCGTCGGACTTGAGCAATCTTAGATTCGCCACGCCCTCGGCATGCGATCCCCAAACCTCCAGTGCCACCACCAATTGATCGATATCGTTTGCCTCAAGATAAAGTGTGTTCAGCTGAAGCGGGGCATGATCTTGAAAAAATAAAGCCACAATGGGCTGTGGCTGACCTTCTCGGCCATAGGTATCAACCTTCCTCAGCTTCGTCCACTCCAGATTCGCTTGCCGGCGAATTGTTCCTCCCAGTAGGGTCGGCAACGAGATGCCGTCGCGATCGAGCAGGATGAACGGATCGGTATAGCGAATCGCCAAGAAAGTGAGGAGAGAAGCAATACCGAGCAGGACAAAGAAAAGAATCGATGCCGTCAGAAGGGCTACCGCGCCTTGCCTTAAGGCAACAAGTATGGCGAACAGGGCCAGGATAACGAAGAATATCATCACATGCATCATCGGCGCGATGATTCGCAGACCCAGATTCGTGCCCGGGCTCTTGTATTTCAAGCGTAACTCAGTCTTAGCCACACCTAATCATCATCGTCATCTTTTGACTTCGCGGATCCCTTTTTACCGCCCGGCGACTTGGCCGGAAGGTACTTGGGCGCGGTATCCGGTTCTTGATTGAACATCGTGCGGCAGGACTCAAGACCATCAGGTGCAATTTTGAATGCGCCTCGGAACGGCTCTGCCAGCACAACCAGCACCAGAACGTTCAAACAAATTGTCACTGCCACCAGGGCAATCATCAGGCTGTGCAAGCGGGCTTCGCGAGTGGCAAAAAAATAAGTCAGGAAAACGGTCACACCCGAGCTTGAGTAAATGACCAGCCATATGAAGCCCGGGACTTCCTTTCGCATGCTAATCAGTCGGGTCCGTCGCGATTCCGCCAGTGCTTGCACTGCAGTGAGCATCGACTCATGGGTGTTCACTTCCCGATCATCATCGGGACTGATCGAGAGCAACTCATCCCACAAATCGAGGTAAATGCCATGCACTTTGTCGCTCGTTTGGCGGTTTTCCATCAAGGGCCACTCCTCATCGATGGCGGCGGCGGCGTACTCGCGGCAGGTTTTGCGAATCCGCAGCCGATCAGCCTCCGGCAGCCCTTTGGCGAGATGGAAAATGTTGGAGAGGTTAGTCGCCTCGGTTTCGGTGGCTGACTTGATGTCCTCGTAACGGTCCATAGCTCCGGCGACCAAAAATCCCAGGAAAACTGAATAAAGAGTGGCAACCACGTTCAGCATCGGGTCGACGATGTGCTGATCGCGCACCAGCTTCCTGGGCGGGTAGCGCCAGCGCATGACATAGAAGCCGGCAATTGAGATGACGGTGGTGATGAGGATTGCCAGACCGGCGACTACGAGATTGTTCATGAGCGAGATTTCGGGGCGTCAAAGCTAGCATTATAGTGGCGCCAGACAGGCTGCAACAATTTAATCCGGTTGTCAAGAAAATCTTTTTCCAGACGGGACGCCGATTTTCGCAAAAAGCACTTTCGATATTGTGGGCCGGGCGGTAGGGTCGTATGGTTCAACAGGCTTGCATATTGATTGATCGGGGTACAAAAGATTCAGGACGTTCAAGGGCAGATTACTCGGTAGACGATCCAGGATTCGGCAGGCGCCGGATCGGGGTAGTCGGTTTTTGTTGGGTAGAATTGCATGGCAGGCGACGCGCAACAGCCACCTCCTAGACGAGACGACAATGATCCGCCGCCTAAGCGGCCGGAAACCAAACGCGAGTCTTCCAAACCCGATCATCGTGACACCGAGAAGACGTCGCAGAAGCTTCATGCCGAAACCGAGCCGCCTGAGAAGAAAGCAACAACCAGAACCAACGAGCGCGCCACCGAGACGGGCAGCGCTGAGCCAAACGAACACCTCGCTCCTCTCTTCGACGGTCTTGAGTCGGCGCAGGACGTGAGAGCCAGACTGGCGCGGCTGAAAAGCCCGGATGTGAATGTCTCGCCGGTTATAGACGGGCAGCTGGGCGAGGCGGGACGGTTCAACTTCGACAACGGCATCGTTCAATATCGCGGACAAGGCGGTGTGCGAACTGAGTTTCCGCAAAACGACAACACGCCCACATTCAACGGCGAGCGTATTCAATCGATCATGCAGACCAGGGATGGGCGCATCGCGCTGCAGACTGATGCTCATCCCGAGCAGCGTTTCCTGTCGCCTGAGCAGCAACGGCAGCTCGAGGCCAGCATGCCGGTGGTTCTGCAATTTCAAGATGGCGGTAATGAAGTGCGCGTTCTGGCAAACGGCAACAAAGAGGTGACCGATCAGTACGGCCGCACCACTACTCAATTCAGCCCCTTCGACTCGGAAGGCCGGCTCTTCCAGCAGGACCTCGGCAACGGCAGCACTGCAACCTACTTCAAAGACGGCCGCCGGCAAATTTCATTCGATCCGCCCACTGCCGACGGCATGACCTCGGTGACCGAGCAAACAATCAATGGGCAGCGTGTGTATCGACCGCAGTACCTCGGGCAAAACGGCGGCGATTTGGGACAAAACGGCGGTGGGGCAGCGCCCGGGCGCCGCACCACTGATGGTGCGGCCGGCAGAAACGGCGGCGATGGCACCAGCGACGGTGCGCGAGTCGACGATGCCGGCAGGCGCAGCAGCCCCGAGCAGCATCCCGGTCGCGCCGAGTTGGTGCAGGCCTTGCAACACCTGCTCAGCCGCGGCGATGTCCAGAGCGGGCGCGAGCTGATCGAAGCGCTGGGCGGGCGTGAAGCGCTGCAAAGAATCACCGATTTTATCTCGCAAGGTATTCCGCAGGCGACGGAGCTGGTAAAGAATCTGGCCCAGATTATGTCCAGACGAGATGTGCAGGACCTGATGGGCAGATTCTTCCGGGAAATCGGTCAATCAGGGCAGGACTCCTGGGAGCCTGGCACCAATGGTGGTGGCAGACCCGGGACGGAAACGCCGGTTGGTGACGCCGGGGTAACGCCGCCCAACGGCGGCACTCCGGTCCGCACAGGTCCTGTAGTCGTCGGTGACGCCAGGACAGGCGCCATGCCACCATGGGTAGCTCCAGTCGTGCCGGGCGAAACTTTCGTGGGTGATGCCGGAGTCGGGCAACCAACCGGAACACCGGTTCGCCGTCCTGGTACCACAGGCGGTGAGGCCGCCGCCCTGCCCGTCGGCGCCGATCAGCCGGTCGTACCAGCGGAGAACTATGTCGGCGATGCCGGCGTCAATCCGCCCCCCGCCGCGCCAGGACGCGGTTTGTTTCCACCTGTGGAGGGCAACCACTCGACTTTGCGCGGCACCTATAACGGACCGGCCGGTGATTGGGGCAGGTTCGAGCAGACAGTCAATGCCAATGGCAGCGTCACTCTGACATTCGAGCGCGGACCGGTTCAATCGGTGACTTTTCCGCCAGGGCGCGGTGATGCCGTTCATTACAGGGAAGGGCAAGCGCCGGCGGATAAAAATGCCTTTGAGAACAACCTCGCCAACATCGAAATCGGGCAGCCGCCGGGCGGTCCTGTGCGCCGCTTTGCCGACGGGCACATGGAAATCAGATCCACTCAAGGTCCGTTCGATACGCTGGTTTTGAAACCGGTCGCCGGTACAGGCACCCCGCCGGGTGCGCCGCGCTACGAAGTCGATGAGACTCGCTCGACATTGCGTCAGGGTCAGTCCGGGACCGTAGCCGATCATGCCGCCGCCTTGCGAGGCGATACTGCTCAGCCGTTCTACACCGCACGCGACGGCAACGACACCACCCAATATTATCTCGATGGTCGCACAGCCGTAACGCACGAGCACCAGGGCTGGTCCTTTACCGAGCGCTTCGCCGCCAATGGCGAGCGCACCAAAACCGAATTGACATTCGCCGGCGCCGATGGGCGTCCGGTTTGTCTGTCGCGCGGCGCTGACGGCCGCGTCACCATAACCGGCAACTATCAGCGTCAATCAGACGGGCAGATCGGCAGCGTCCCGCCGGGACTGGCCGCCGATGCAGCCGGTACTCATTTCTATGATGATGGTCGCGTGGTGACGATTGCCCGCAACGGCAACAACGTCGAGCGCCACACGCAAATGCCCAACGGCGGCACCAGAAGCGAATTCCAGCCGCCTCAAAATGGCGTCAGCTCAGTGACCAACGATATCGTAGCCGGGCAGCCGCCGCGTTATTCGACGGTCATCGAGCGGGCCACGCCTGATGCAACAGGCAACCTGCGCACCACGACAATGTATGCCGATGCCGCACGCACGCAGCGATTATCGGTTGAAAGCCAGGGGCGAGATCAAACCGGCAACTTCACCCGCAACGAGTGGGATGGAGGTGCCGAGCGCGGCTGGGTGAGCCAGACTCGCTACCAGGATGGCAAGCTGGTCACCAGCATGTCGCAAGGCAACATCGGCAGAATCGAGGTGGTTCCAGGGCGTGTGGTCGACGGTGTGCAACAGCCGCCCACCACAACCTACTTCGATCGCGCCGGGCAGCCAATTCCAGCCGACCGTGTACCGGCAGGCGCCGGTGTCATTCGACGTGAGAGCGTGAACGGACACGAGCGCCGCACGTACGCCGATGGTCGCATTCAAACCGATCTGGACGAGAATCGCACTGAGACTCAGTATCCTGCCAACGATCATCTGCGCCGCCAGAGCTCGATCACTCACTTCGATGAAAACGGCATGCCAATTACCGATGTCACCAAGTTCAGAGACGGATCGCAAACGACATCCTTCCCGCAAGGCTTCGATGCCGACTATCACGCCGGCTTGATCCCGCGCGGGTTGACTGCCGCCGATCTGGCGAATGCCGACAGCTTCACGACATACTCGCAGGGCGATCGCCAGGGCTCGGTTACGATCAACTTCGCCAAGCCCGAAGGCGGAACGGGCAGCTATCTCGACAGCCGCACCATACGCCCTGGCGCCAACGACGGCGTTCGTGAAGAACGCACTTTCAAAAACCGCGACGGCACAGTCGATCATCGTGAGCGCGACGTTTACCGCGACGGCGAGAAATCATACACCGAAGGCGACGGGCGGGCCGGCCAACCGCCGGAAGCATATACGTTCCGGCGCTGGAACGTTGATGGGCAAGAGATCGAGCAAAGATACACCGCCAATGGTGGCGTTCAAACTAACTTCGGTCCGTTCGATGCCAACCATCCACCCGAGGCCGGCTCGCTAGCAGACCGCTTCTATCGACCATATTCGGCAATCCGATACACACCACCCGCACGACCCGGAGAGTCGCCGACAATCGAGGTGCAGGACCGCGGATCGAATCAGTTCCGCGCCCTGAAGCCCGAAGAGCAAGCCCTTTTCCAGGGCGGCGAGACGGTCATAAGCCGGCAGACAAACGACGATGTTTGCTCGCAAACAACCGTTCGCCTTGACGGTCGCCGCTCCACTGAATATGGCGATGGCGGCAGCGAAACAACGCCGCGCTCGCGCCTGGAATACCCACCCAATGATCCCAGAGGACGAGCGGAGGAAACTGTTTATGCCGACAGGACGGAAACGACCTTCCGCGGCGAAAACGGCAGAGAGGGACGGCGCGAGATCGAATACGACGATCCGAGCAAACACGGCGGCGTCAAGAAAGAAACGATTTATCCCAAAGATGATCCCAGCCATCGCTTGCGATCGCGGGTCTTTGAGCCTCCCAGAGACGGTCTGGCATCGGAAACCGAATACCAGGGCGCAAACGGGCAACGCATCATTGCCAGAGAGCGAATCGGCCAGGGAAACACTCGTATCCAGGAAACCGAAGTTGTAAACTCGCAGAATCAGCGAGTTTCACTCGATCGAAACGTTCCTGCCGGCGCCGAAGGGGAAGGCAAGCCCGCTTACCAGGAGCACACCGAGGGTGGTATCACTCGCCGGCATTATGCCGATGGTCGCTTCGAGATTCGCAACGAGCAGAACCAGATCACATCCAAAGGCCGCTCCGTTCCATTCGAGCGCGACGGGCAAAGAGGCTTCGTCGATATCGACGAGAATACCAATCGGGTCATGGCCGTTCATTACACCAGCGGCGAACGGGCCGGCTCGTCATACTCGTTCCAGTATAACGAACGCGGCGAAGTCACAGGCGTCACCTACGATCGCGCCGGCGCCGAGGGCAGAGCACCCGAGCATGTTAGTATCACCCGCGGTGCAAACGGCGCCTGGCAACCGCCCGGTCAATTGCCCGGGTTTACGAGCGGCGACCGCAACGCCCCCATGACCGGAGCGTTCACGCCCCAAGCAAACGGCGACATCATCTTCGAGAACCCCCCGGGCGGCAGAGGCATCAGAGAAGTTCTGCGCTCCGACGGCAGCCATGCCACATACAACATGCGCGATTACTCGCGAGTCACGGAGCGCAATGGTCAGACCACCACCGAGTACTGGGATGGTTATGGCTGGCGCCAGGCCAAAGGCCAGCCGCAGCGCGACGCCAACGGCAATCTCACGGTCGAATTCGAGCCCATGGAGGGCAGACCGAAGAGCATCACGCGCAATGGGCAAACCGACACGCTCACCGTGGTCAATTACGACGGCAGCCGCTGGGAATGCAATTGGCGCCAGCAAGAGCTCGTTCATCAAGAAACCTCGCGCAACGGACAACCCGGACGGCGCACCACCATGTATCAAACCGGTCAGGTGGATGAGCATGGGCATCCCATCTGGAAAGCGGGCACGCGCCGCAATCTCTCGCAGGATCCGAATGGTCCCTATCGGGTCACTTTCAATCCCGAGACTAATGGGCAAAGACCACCCGATTCCATCGTTCGTCCGGATGGAAACGGCGACGCCCTGATTGTTTCAGCCACCGACAATACGCAAATGGCCCGCGACGCGCATGGGCGTTTACGCGAGATCAGTTACCCGGGCGGGCGAACTTACCAGATCGAGCGCAACGCGCAAGGCGACATGACCGGCATGGTCGGTCCGGACGGCACGCGTTATGTCTTGCGCGGGGATAAGGCTCAAGGTCCGAACAACACCGAAGTTCCACGCTGGACGATGATTAGAAATGGCGTCGAGACCGGCGTTTTTGAAGGGACCATTTCATTCAGCCCGAATGGAAAGTTTGAAAAGCGTGGTATCAATGGTGATGTCACAACCATCGAGCCTAACGGCGCTGAAATTAACAAAAGAGGCGAGCAAATCCTCTCGATGGTCGATAAGAACGGGCAAACCTGGGTGCCTCAGGGCGAAGGCGCCAACCGGAAGTGGCACATCGCCGGCAGCGATGGGCGCACACAATACGACGGTGAGCCGCAGATGCTGCCCACCGGCGTGGTCGCATTTCGCACCAGCGAAGGTCTCATGTCGCGCAATGAGGGCGACCACAGCACGTCGCGTTACAACGAGCGCGGCATAGAGCTGGAACGCCGCTTCGACGACGGTACATTCATGAAGTTCAACGACCAGGGTCAGTTGAGCCAATTGAAAGATCGCCAGGG
>JAJPJO010000323.1 GCA_021324135.1 Pseudomonadota bacterium | reverse complement strand
GTCGTGGCTTAGCCGTGGCTAAGCGAGATGCAATGAGCAGCTTGTATAATGACAATCTTCACTAATACCCCTCGAAATAGGCTTCATGAACCGTTCCCTATTCAAGCTTCGATTTGTCTGGCTGGCAGCCGCACTAGCCCTCGTCTCAATCGCTTGCCCCGTGCGAGGGGCTGCTCTGGACGGTGGTCAATATTCAGTCAACATCCGGTTAACCAGAGGAGACGACGATTCGTTGCACCTCATAGCGAAAGAGCGCATGTTGACGCTGACCACTGGTTCATTCAAGCTGAACGGCAAGGAATATAAAGTCCAGCAATCACAGAACATCAATATTCCAGAATGCCCAGCCCTGAGAACCAGCAATGAATCATTTGTTCTTCGAAGCCCGGGGGAGAACAAACCGTATTACGAAAGGGTGCCGCTCAAGTGTCTTGCCGGCGGCAAAGGACGCGGTCCCGTGCCCGGATTGCTAGTCGACGGCTCTGTGCAAATAAAGAGGGCGGATGGCTCTAATCAACTGCTTCAACCAGGAGTCGACTATGTGATCGACAAGGTGCTTGGTTGCATAGACCGTGTCGACACCTCCAAAATTCCCGAAGGTACGCCGGTCAAACTGAGCTATTCCGTTTGTCTGCGCCGAATAGATACTTTGTTGCTGGATGAGGAAGGACATGCCCATCTAATGAGCGGCAGCTATAGCCAATTCGCACCCGTGGCCTTGACGGTGCCACCGAATTTGGTGGCATTGGCCAATGTATATGCGCCCAGGCTCAGCCAACCGATTGAGGCCTCCGATATTATGCCCATTTGGGATCGTGACCTGGAGGATCCGGTCATCAACGAACTAAATGAAAATGTTCTGGATGGCTTCAAAGCGAAGTTGAAAGCTGGAAAGTCCGTCACTGTCGCATTTTTGGGCGATAGTGTCACGGACGGTTGTTATGCGACCGAGCCTTCGCGCATGTTCCCGCAGCAGTTTATAACCCGCTTGCAAGCTAAATATCCAAAGTGCCAGATCAAGGCTAAGAAACTAGCACTGGGCGGCAGCACATCCTCATTGATGTTCGGCCGATTCTACAAGGAACTGCTCCCGTCAAAACCCGATCTCGTCATTGTTGAGTTTGTGAATGACCTGAGCCTGAGCCAAAAGGTGATTGAAAGGAATTACACCAGGTTCTTCAATCAAGTTAAAGCAACCGGCGCTGACATCATTGTTTGTCTTCCGCACACGGTAAATCCCACGTTGCATGGCGGCGACAACTGGCTTTCGGTCGCGTCCTTGCCGTACTACTCAATCTTGACGAATATGGCGCCTCGCTTCAAAGTCGCGCTTGCTAATGTGGGCGGGCGATGGGTAAATGCAAGGTATGAAGGGCTATCGCCATCTCTTCTGTTGGCTGATAACATGAACCACCCGAACGATCGTGGTCATGAGGTTTATGCAGAGGAACTGATGAAATTGTTCAACTAGGAACATGTGTGATTGGCGAAGGTCTTTTGAGATAATGCATCGCTGAGCTACAGAGTTCGCTATGATGGAAGAAGCTCTTCGAACGACGGCAGACGCAAAGAAACAAATGGAAACCTGGATCGGGAAAACAATGGTAATGGCTGCAGCAGTGTTTGCGCTGCTGAGTTCCGGACTACCGGCAATTGCAAAGTCACTTAAGCATGAAGGCGTCACCGATTCGATTGTGGTGAGCGCTCCTCGAGAAGCCGTATGGAAAGCTGTAACTAGCGCCGATAAATTCAAGGCTTCAATCAAATCAACCGACGAACATACTGCAATCGTTGAGCAAACTTTCGATAAGATCCCATTTCTTGGGACGGTGAAGACAGTCGAGAAAGTCACGGTAAAGCCGAAGGAATCTGTTTCTTATGTAATGATCGAATCGAACAAATTCAAGGCTATGTCCGGATGTTGGCTTTTGACTTCTGTCGATGACAAAACTACCAAATTGCAGTTGACCTCCTACGTGGATCCGGGTTTGCCTGTACCGCGATTTTTGATTAACCACTTTGTAAAAGGCAAAGTCGAAGCTCGTCTGGAAAAAACGAAAAAGATTGCCGAGGACATTTATGCCAATCAGACTAAGTCTGTGAGTACTAGTGAAAAACCACAGTAGCTCTGGATTGGATTGGATTGGATTCGATTAGATTGGAATTGGATTAGATTAGATTAGATCAGTGAGTTCATTTTCCAGCAAGCGTATAGGCAAGGACGCGACTGCCGATTACATCTGTTTCGACGACAAATTCTCTGCCTGCAGAGGCTACTATGAGAGAGCTCTCTTGTGATTTCTCCGTGTCAATTCTTAGAGACGTCAGCTCGGCTCGTCCGCCCAAAGCTTTGAAGACCGCTTCCTTGGCGGACCAGAATCGGGTTAACTCCACGGTTTTTTTGTTGGAAAAGCTATCCAAATAAGCGCGCTCCGCGTCGGCAAGGAAGCGCGCACCGAATTCGGTATCACGTTCCTCTATCTCTTCGACATCAACTCCAGGCGAGCCTTCGTTTGCAAATGCGGCGAACCCTGTGGCCAGACCATTGGAATGCGATACTGATACATTGATATCTTCCCTTTCCAGGGAGTCAATAAAGATGCGCGGCATTCTGAACTGATCATGACGGATCTCGATATCTATCGGCCCTAATTTCTCATCGGCTCGGCTGCGAAGCAGCGATTGTACGGCTTGTTTTGCAGCGATGCGTCCGAGCAGCCACTCAAGCCGACGCTTGTCATTTCTCAATTCTGTTGAATAAAAGCGGCGTTCGCTCCTGGTAAGAAAATAGTCCAGACACCAATCAACAGTCGAGTCGTCTGCAGGCAGTTTATCCTTGTCGATTTGAACGAGAATCCCTCTGCTATTCAGGCTGTTGCGCAAGGGGACTTCTTCCCCAACTGACAGGAACTCCGGATTGGCGATTGACATCAACCAGGGCTTCGTGAGACTTATTCGTCGGCTAGATATGTCTGTGATTCTCGACCATAGTGCACCATCGGCAGTGGCAATCTCCACCCTTGCCATGGTTGATTTCTCGGTTATGGAAGCAAGCAAAGCAGCAACCTGTGCCGTTTCAGACAAAGAAGGGCATGGCTGGAAGAACTCAATGCAAGCGATGTGAAACGGCAGCAGGGCGATGGCGGGAAAATCATTTTCATAGAGATGGAAGAGGACCAGCTGGCTGGCATTATCCAGGAGCAGTGGGTGAAGAATGCATCCTGCAACGGAATCATCGGTAAACCAGCCGGTTGCCGGGCGGCAGCTCACAGTGCCGGTTGTGGTTCGCTTTCCAGTTGAGTCTATCGAGAGAAGCGACTGCATTCTGGGTCCGTGAAACATGGCTTCCGGGCCGTAGAGATCCTCTTTCTTTCTAAACTTCAAGGGTGACCTTTCCCCGGCTTTTATTGAAGCGGACGGTGATGCCGGGTAGGCATGGCTGAAGACGAAGTCAGCGGTCATGATGACTGTATCCCTCAGATGCTTGTCAAACAAGCTCACTCTCAGGCAGTCGTCGGAAGGAGGCTTATCGTCGGCATGTGCACTCGTATGCAGGGGCTCAATCGTGATCTCTAGATCAACACCTTGCTCGTCGACGAGTATGCGCCTGAAGGCCTTCACCTCGTCCAATCGAACTATCACCAGAGGGCGGCCGAATCGACTTTGCTGATATGAAGTCGCAGCTTGAGCCATGATTTCCAGTGATACCATCAACGGCATCAGGTGAACTTTTAGTTTTGATTTTTGGCTGATAAAGCCACCGATGGCATGATCGAGTAAGTAGAGATCCGTGCCCAGATCGATATGCAAATCAAAGGCATTGCCTGACTCATTCACTCGAAAGCGAGAGATGTATTGATAATCGACATCGGTATCCCGCGTCAATGCTTGAACTGGCGGCTGGCCGGCCAGGTACATTTTCATTATCTTTTCTTGTGTCGCAGTCAGGCTGGCATAAAATGCGGCGTTTGTGTTGAACATTGATTGGAGAACTAGATCTTCGCCGGCCACTGCTGGGCTTGATCTTGATACGCCAGCCATTGCAGGCCGCTGGCGGTCGGAGAGCTCCAGTTTCTCTATTTCGAGGCGCGGGTATGTCAGCTTCAGTTTTGGTTCTGCGCTCTGTCCCACTTTTGTTTTTTCATTCCAGTCGAGAGCGATCGGCTCCCTACCTTTATATAGATAGCCAAATGCCGGCTCGGCGCCGTGCACGAAGAGAACGCCCAGGAGATGATGGATCTGGAGCAGTGCCGGCCTGGAACTGAGGTTGGATGCGATGGCCAGATGCGCACGTCCTGAGAAGAGTGTGCTTGCCAGCGTCGTCAACAGCCCGTTGGGACCGACCTCCACAAACTTTCTTATGCCGTGATCGTACATCGCCTGCAATGTTTCTCGAATGAGAACAGGCTTGCAGAACAGGCGCGTCGAAATTGCTTTGATGAGCTGACCGTCTGCAGGATATCGGCCGCCCTCTGAGCACGACCATGATGGCACGCTCAAGGGAGCCATCGTCATACCCTGAATTAAAACGTCGTTTTCATCGACCAGCCCCGAGACGATAGGGGTATGGTAAGGAATTGCGCTGGGCAGCAACTGCCAGGCAACTGCTTGCGAACGCAGGGCGAGGCACAATTTTTCTATATTGATGCGGCTTCCCGTCACAATGATATGGTCATCAGCAAGATCCGAGTTGAGATAAACGGAGTGAGAGTCGAGCAGCGAGCTGATGCTGCGGTAGGATGTAAGAATACGCAGAGAGGCGAGATCCGCGGCTTCTGGAGAGTCTTTGATTGCCAGTGCCACATCGGTGCTGAGCTTGTAGAACGTCTCCGCGGCGCTGAGAACGTCAATGCCACCGCCCGTGGTGATAGCGGCGAATTCGCCTGTGCTGCATCCCATTAAGGAATCCGGCAGTATGTTGAGCTTGCTTAGAATGTAGTGAAGCGCATATTCAGCCAGCAGCACGGCTACGACAGCAAAGTCTGCTGCAGCAAGCGAATCTGATCCGGGCGCTTTACCTGCCTGCCCGGGCTGCGGAAATATCAAACTGCTCGGCAGAACGGTGGCACCATGAACGGTGGCAAGAGTGTCAACAATTTCGAACACCTCTCGCACTTCCGGGAAGTAAAAGCACAGATCTCCAAGCATGCCCACATAGGCTGAACCCAAGCCTGGATACATGAATGCCAGCTTGCCATCAATCCGATCGCTCGGCCGGCAGAAGTAGATGCCTTTCTCTGCATCCCAAATCCGTCTTTGGGCTTTAGCTGATGAGATGAAATAGCGGATTTTGTCCTGTAAATCGGAAACATCAGAGGCGATTATGGCCAGGCGGACCTGGTCGTATGGGCTGTTCGCGCCGCCCGTTGCCTGCTTGCTTGAGTGGGTGGAGTTGACTGTGTAGGCGATATCCTTGAGAGCGGCTCGAGGGCTTTCAATGATGAATGTATCGATGACTTGCAGGGTTCGAATTAGTTCTTCTGTGTTGACGGCGGAGAATGCCAGAACTTCCGATGTCCATTGCTGAACACGGCCGTCAGCTGAATTCTTATTGGCGTCTCGGGTTTCATGAGTGGAAGCCTTGATGGCGGCACGCTCTGTCGACGATCTCTGGATGAGATTAACAAGATGATCGCCGCAGGGATGTTCTTCCAGCACGGCGTGCGCGTTGATGCCGCCAAAGCCGAAGGCACTGACCGCGGCTCGTCGGTGATAGCCGCGCTCCGGGGAGGCTATCCATGGGCGCGCCTGCGATAGGACATAGCAAGGATGGGTGGACCATTCAATGCGCTTGCTCGGTTGGCTGACATTCAGAGTCGGGGGCAGGATTTTATGATAAAGCGAGAGCGCCGCTTTGATTACACCGGCGACAGCACTGGCAGACTGACAGTGTCCGATCATTGATTTGACCGAACCTAACGCGCACCACGGCGAGCGCCGGGCACCGTCCGGATCGAACACCTTCTGAATCGCTTGCAGTTCAACGAGATCACCAGCCGGAGTTGCTGTTCCATGAGCTTCGAGAAGCTCTACGGTGGCGGGCGAAATTCCAGCTTCATCGTAGGCCCTCTGCATAGCGAGCGCCTCTCCATCTAAAGATGGGGCGAGCACGCTTCCGCCATAACCGTCGCTTGAAGATGCGACCGAGCGAATGGCGGCATAAATGCGGTCACCATCGGTGATGGCGTCGCTCAACCGCTTCAAGCAGATTATTCCGATGCCCTCGCCGAGCAATGTTCCGTCAGCCTGATCGTCGAAAGGCCTGATCTGATCGCGCCGGGAAAGGGCCCCCAAACCGCAGAACATCTGAAACAAAGTATTAGATGAGTTTACATGCAGTCCACCTGCCAGAGCCAGATCACAGCGGTTTGATTGCAGGTCGTTTACCGCCGCTTCTATCGCCACCATGGATGATGCGCAGGCGGCATCGACCAGCAGACTCTTTCCTCTAAAGCCTAGCTTGGCGGCAATGCGACCGGCAAGAACGTTCGGCATGACGCCGGGAATATTGTCGGAGTTGCAGGGAGCCAACTTCTCTTGAACCTGCCTGGACATCTCTGCAATCCGATCAGGATCTGCATCAGGTAGTGCATTGCTCAACAGCCTCTCGATCTCACGTACCGTAGTCGATTGATGGATCAAGTTCATGGAACCTGCCCCGGGAGCGGAGATGCGACCGAGAATGATTTCTGCTCTGTCTCTGTTGAATTCTCGGTTGTGATAGCCTGCATCTGCAAGAGCTTGAATCGCTATTTTCAAGGTCAGCAGTTGGTCCGGATCCATACCGGCAACAGATGCGGGCATGATGCCGAATTTGAGGGGATCAAATTGGGCGTGCTCACTTATGAAGCCGCCGCGCTTTGAGTAAGACAGTCCGAATCCCTCTTGCTCCGGATCGTAATATGCTTGCGTCGACCATTCTTGTTCGGTAACCTCGCGAATGCAATCGACACCATGTACGATATTGGACCAGAAGGTTTGCAGATCCGGAGCACCTGGAAACAGACAGGCCATGCCCACTATGGCGATACTTTCGCTCCGTTCCTCTTTGACGCTCGTTCTTAGCATAGAGTTGTCGGCTGAGAAAGCGGCGCTTGCTTCTCACTTTGTTGTGCCGAGAATCTATTGAAGCTCTTGCTGGCGATACCGCTCAGTCCTTCGATGATGATAGCAAGATTGCCTCCAGTGTCGTAGATGGCCAGGTCGCAGGAAAGCTCCATTGCCATTGCCGAGGTCATGTAAACTCTGGCTATGCCTTTTTGCAGCTTCTTGCCCGGCTGCAGAAAATGTAGTGCTTCAAAACCGGTGGGCAGAACTGTGACGTCGTCGAAGTTGCGTGCCCATACTCCAGCTAACTGCATGGCACTGTCGAGAAGGACTGGATCCAGCATCCAGGATTCAGTATCCGATCTCCCGATCACGCACGCATTGGGTGAAGCACCACTGATTTGGCCCGCGATGCCGTCACCGGCCATGTATATGATCGATTTTATTCCCTGGAATATCGGGCCATGGAAGAGCCACGAACGATACAGCTGCTGAGGCTGCGGCAATGCTTTGTCTGTAGAAGGCGAAACATCGAGCTGAGCTGGAATTGACGTGCCTCTCCTGGTCGACCAGAAGTCAGGCACTGTCCGCGGTGCCTGACCGAAATCGGCGAAACATCTGAAATGTGCCTTTTCGGCAGAGGAACCCGAGTTGAATGAAAGAGAGATCTTGCCGTTGCCGCCAGCTTTATCTGCCTCGATGTAGAATTCCTTTTGTTGTGTGTGGAAAACGATTCCTGCCGGTATGTCCAGCTTCTCGATCCTTACGAGCTCCTGCTCTGGATGAAGCACCTTTCCAGCTTCAAGCATAGTTTCAAGCGCCACCGCCATCGGCATCACGGGTATGCCGTCGAACCTGTGGTCTGCCAGATAAATGTGCTCCGCCGTGTCTATCAACAATCTGAATCGCGCCGGCGTTTCACAAACTCGCTCAGCATCTTTCAGGATGATGCCACCCTTCTGTAGCAAAGCCGCTGTGCCATTGCTAGAGTCTGTTGTTTCTGCGATCGAGAATTGTTTTGCTCTGGTTGGCTCGCTCTGGTTTTGATTCGCCAGGCGGCCGACCAGCAAAATCTCGACATCTTCGGGGGCACTGGCGTGCTGCTTGAGTTCTGCGTGGAAACACAGCCGTCCATCTGATGGCTTAATCATGGACCAACCATGACTGGCGAACACGGCCTCCAATTCCGGCGGTGCCATGCCCGCCTGCCAGGGTCCCCACATGATGGAGGCTATGCGCGCCTTCGTTTTTTTGCTCATATAGAGCGCCAATTTGTTCAACACCTCATTGGCTGCGACATAATCGCATTGCCCTGCATTACCGGTTCGCCCAACTACCGAGGAGAAGAAGTACATGAATTGCAGCTTCTCGAACTGTACTTTTCTGCACAATGTAAGAGCGCTGATCACTTTGGTGTTGAAAACGCGTTCGAAGGACTCGATAGTTTTATCCTTGATCAATGCATCTTCGATGATTCCTGCACCATGGATGATACCATCTATCTTGGAGCTCTCATACAAAGAAGACAGGAAGTCACCGAAGGCTTGCTCGTCGGTGACATCTATTGAATAGTAGCGAACGGCAGAGCCAAGCTTCTCAAGCTGATTGATTGTCTGTCGAGCCTCGCGTTCGCGCAGGAGCTGCTGATATCGCCGCTCGACTTCGCGAATTGGTGTTTCCTCTCCAGCCGCTTTCATGCTTTCTATGATTGCAGCTTTGATTTCGCGAGGGTTCGTCAAGGAAGCTGTGCTGGAAGATTCTGTTTGCGATGGACGTGGTTGCCGCCCCAATAAAATAAATGTCGGACTGTATCGCTTCGCCAGGTCCATGAGTATTTCTGCCGTGATACCGCGAGCGCCACCGGTGACAAATATCACCGAATCTGGTGTCAACACCGGCGGCTCGCCGGGTGAAGAGGTTGGATAAGGAGCCTCGATTATTTCATGACCCATTCTTTGCCCCTGACTTAAACCAATCTCGACAATGTCATCGTCGCACATGAGCTCGTTAAAAACTGTCTGTGCGATTGCTTGCTTACTGCTTTCCGGGGCAGCATCTACGACTTTTACGTGCACCTCGGGCCACTCTTTGGCGATCGTTTTCATTAAGCCGACGATTGCTGCCTGCTCGACCAAGGAGCCGACGGCAATATCCCTTTCCAGGCTCTGTCCAAAGTCACCACTAATGGCCGTTTGACAGAGAAATGCCGTACGGGTTTGCTGATCGGCAGCCTGTCGCAAATCATCCTGCAACGCGCGAGCCAGGTGAAATATTTGTTTTACAGCCATGGGCGGCTGATGAGCTGCAGCGGGTGATGCCAACGCATCCGCTGTTCCGCACATATAGAAAACGCTGCCGATCGTGCCTGATGCCTTTCGCAGTTCGCTAAATGCTTCTGTTAGAGAACCATTTTTGTCGAACAACTCCGAGGTTGATACGACCTGCACGTTTTGCACAGATAGATTCAACAATTTTTTCAGGACACCGGAAAGCTCGATGTCATCAGCGATTATAAGCGCATTCGGGGCAAGCTGTTTTTCCGTCCGGCTCGGGATTTCCAAAACCTTCGCTTTGACAATTCCACGGGCAACGGATTCATTGAGTACGCTTTCGCTGATCGCTTCTGCAGCGGAGAAGTCACTGTATCGACCGTTTCTCTCCTCTGTTAGCGGACTCTCCTGCATTGCTGCCCCAGGTTTCTCAGCGCCGCTGTCGCTCAGATCGAGCGTGCCAATCCAGTCAATTATGCCTTGAAGCGTCCGGGTGACTGCCAATTTTTCAATGCCGCTTTCGAGTTTCGCTTGGGTTGCGGCCGGTAAAAGTTTTCTCAAGTTGTTCAGAATCTCAACTCGCTTGATCGAGTCGATTCCGAGGTCTGCCTCGAGATCCAGGTTGGGATCCAGCATCTGTCTTGGATATCCGGTTCGCTCACTGACGATTTCGAACAAGCTGTCGATCAATGTTTCTGTATTGATCGAGTTCTCCTTCTCCGAGGATGCAGCTGCTTCAATCGCATCAGCCGGGTGCGCCGAAGTCTGCGGTTCAGTCGAGGCGGCAGCGACACTGGCAGTGTCACCCGCGGTATCAGTAATCGCGGCGAGTTCTTGTTGTGTCGCTGATCGTGCGCTTGCCTCCTGGGCGCGCCGCAACAGATTCTCAGCCTCTAGAATCGCAATCTCCCCTGGTTTGACGCCGTTCACCACGACTGAGGATGGAGCCGATATGCCGTTACCATTCTTAGATTGAAGATAAGCAAGCATGACATTCTCCTGGCTGGACAGGAAGCGATTCGTTATGTCCAGCATGCTCCTCTGGAATTCCAACATTACCTGCTCAACACTGCCTGGAGGGGGCGCGAAATTGTTATTAATGGGAGTGGGGGTGGTTGTCTTGTGTTTGTTGCTACTGTTCATATCTGAATTTATT
This sequence comes from Pseudomonadota bacterium, assembly GCA_021324135.1. Taxonomy (GTDB): domain Bacteria; phylum Cyanobacteriota; class Vampirovibrionia; order Obscuribacterales; family Obscuribacteraceae; genus JAJPJO01. Next base: position 7,858 of record JAJPJO010000323.1, on the reverse strand, counting down.
TTTGGATACCCGGGTGCTTTTCCATTTGAGTCTGGATGGTGAGGTGACACATTTTTTGGCGCTCCGTCGGGAATCAGGTTGCGCACAAGTTGTCCATTGTTCGAGGGTGATGCAGCAGAAGCTGATGCGCCGGATGAAAGTGAATTGGAATGTACGGCTGAGGTCGCAGACGATCCGGCAGAGGCAGCCGTGGACGCCGGCGAAGTCTTCGGTCTGGATGCATTCTTAGCCGGCGTTTGAGCAAGAGCACTGGTTGCAGCCCGATCGGGTTGCTTACTGGTGTTCTCGATTCTCTTAATGCCTACGCTGTTAACATTGTAGAGAAGTCGATTCCTCGGCGGCACCGGGCTATCTTTCCCATCAGGCAAGCTAAACCAATCCGGCATGCGGTTGTAATAAAGATTGCCCGGATCCTGGATGAAGCCCATGGCGCAGAGCCGGCCGAGTGTATTGAGGAAATGCGCCAGGCTGTTCTTGCCGCGCTCGACAGACAGAGCAGTGAAATCTTTACCTTTCAATGTTGATTCGACCAGACCGGTCAGGACATTGCCGGGACCAACCTCGAGGAATACCCTGGCTCCCGCTTCGTACATGGCGAGCACTTCCTCGGCAAATCGGACTGGCTTAAGGGCATGTTCGGTCAGCTGCTGGGCGATGGTGCTAGATGCGGTATCATAAGGGGCGGCGGAGCTGTTGGAGAAAACGGCAACTCGCGGATCTTCAAAAGACGCCTTCTCTAAAGCTTCGCTTAGAGCGGCTCTGGAGGGCTCCATTAGCGGGCTATGAAAAGGAGCGGACACGGCAATCATCTTGCCGGCGATGTTGGCTTCGCGCAAGCTTGCCAGCGCGCTTTCAATGGCTGAAGTTGCACCAGATATGATGCATTGATCCGGAGCGTTCAAATTGGCCAGGTAGACATTATCTGAGCCGTTCAAAATTTGCCTCAGTTGTTTTTCATCCGTGGAGATGGCAGCCATTGCGCCCGGGTTGCGTTCCGCGCAATCGGCAAGAATCTTGCCCCGTTGAGCAGCTATATCGATGAGATCTTGTTCGCTCAATGCGCCGGCTGCATGTAAGGCTACGTATTCACCGAAACTGTGACCCGCCACCATATCTGGTGAAATGCCGAAGTCCTTCAGCACTGCCAGGACCGCCAGATCGGTCGCGGCAATCGCCGGCTGTGCGATGTTCGTCTTCGTTAAGCTTGCTTGTTGCTGTTCTCTCTCTGCAGCCACCAAAGTGGGCAGCGGATAGATGTAGCTCGACAGCGGTCGTTCCAATTTACCGGTTATATAACGGTCAGCTCTTTCCAAGGTCGCCATTATTTGCGGGAAAAAGAGGGCGAGATCTTTGAGCATCTCAACTCGTTGGGAGCCCTGGCCGGGAAATAGAAATGCAATCTTATCGGTGCCGGAAGTGCTGCGCTTGAGAAATGAAATGCCGCCTGGCAGCGAGAAGTTCTCGCTTGAGCGGGCTAACTGATCTCTCGCCTTACCGATTTTTTCAAGTAAATCGGCAAGATCCGAGGCCACAATGGACAGTGTAAAACTGGATGCGCTCGATTCGCGCTGTTTCAAGTACGTCTTGAAAGCCAGTTCGAGCAATTTCCGCTGATTGGCTGATGTTGCCTTCGTTTCGTGTGTGGCTTTGTTTTGCAACTCACGAGCAGCCGATTCAGTAGCTTGCAACGACCTTAAAAGACCATCTGCTGAATCCCCTTTCCAGATAAACAGCTCCGACGTCCAGGCTGCCACTACCGGTGCGTTTTCTCGAGCGCACGGCGCTACATATTCTTCAAGCACGGCATGAAAATTGGTCCCGCCAAAACCGAATGCGCTTACACCAGCACGGCGCCTGCTCTGCTCGTCTTCCTTTATCCACGGGCGCCAATCCGCGCTCAGATAAAAGGGTCCCTCGCCAAACTTGCAGGCGGGATTTGGTTTGCTCACATTGATGGTGGGAGGCAAGACTTTGTGATGCAAAGCCTTGGCGATTTTTATGAGCGACGCCAGTCCCGCAGTCGCCTTCGTGTGCCCGATGTTAGTTTTCACGCTGCCTATTGCACACCTGGCAGTGTCCGCTCCGGCTTTTCTAAAAACACCGGTCAGAGCTTCCACCTCGGCCTTGTCACCAGCGACGGTGCCCGTGCCATGCGCTTCGATGAGCTCAACGGTGGCCGGCGAGCACGATGCATCGGCATAGGCTCGCTCGAGTGCCAGTGCTTGTCCTGCCGGTCGCGGCGCGGTCAGGCTCAGATCTCTACCATCGCTGCTGCCGCCGATTCCACGTATGACGGCATAGATTTTATCTCCGTCGCGCTCGGCATCGGAAAGTCGTTTCAAGACAAGCATGGCGATGCCTTCACTTATCACGATACCGTCGGCGGTTTCATCAAATGTATGGCAGCGCCCTCTTGGCGAAAGCGCATGCGTCTTGCTGAAGCTCAGATAATCGCCGGGTTGATTATGAGTATCGGTGGCGCCGAGCAACACGACATCGCTTCTTCGCGATCGCAAATCTGCCATGCCGCTGTATAACGCCGCCAGCGAACTGGCGCATGCCGCATCAATGGCAAAGTTTATGCCTTTGAAATCGAACCGGTTAGCAACGCGCCCGGCAGTCACGTTCCCTAAATATCCTGCGAAGGAGTCTTCCGTCCATTCGGGCAGCTCCTGGCGCAACTGTTCTTTTGTCTCCTCATCAAGACGCCCCAGTGTCCAGTCCAACATGGAGCGCAAAGAATAAAAGGCAGTAATTGGTCCGTGCCCTGCATTGGCCATGATCACGGAGGTTTTCTCTTTAGCGAAGCTTCGCCGCCAGTACCCGGCATCCTCAAGAGCCTGCCTGGTCGCCTCTAAGATGAGAACCTGCATCGGATCTATAGAATCGAGGCTGCTGGGTGGTATCCCATATGGTGCCGGTTCGAAAAGAACATCCTCAATAAATCCTCCCCATTTGGAGACGATCTTGTCACGCGCCAGAGGATTGGCATCGTAGAAGCTTGCTACGTCGAAATGAGTGGCTGGCACCTCACCGATGCAGTCCACCTTGTTCAATACGTTTTGCCAGAACGTTTCCACATCGTTGCTTTTCGGCAGCATGCAAGACATGCCGATGATGGCAATCGGTTCTGAGGGGCTTTGAGGCGGGTCTACCAGCATAGCTGCATTGCTGGCCCTGCTTCTCAAAATTTCCACGCCGCCACTTGAGATATTTTCATGTAACTCGGAGACTGTGGTCAGTCGCTCATGCAGCGCTGCCACCTGCCCGATCATGTACATGCCGTCATGCCACTGACGCTCCGGTGAGACCGGCTCCAGCTGATTCGATTCACCTCTGGCCATGCCTTTGCTGGCAATGCGCAAACGCCCGAGATTGGCCAATTCAAGCTCCTCGCGAATCTCGTCTCGACTTTTGCCTTTACTCTTCAGCTCGGCGCGGTTGCGATCGAAGGTCTCTTTGTATGGATTGTCTATGCAGCGGATGGCGTGTCCGGGTCCGGTTTCGAGCAGCACCGTGTCCTCACACTTCAAGGCCGCCTCCTGAAACTGACGAACGATTGCTCCGGCAGCCACGGCTTCCTCGGTAAACAAATATGCCGTGCCAACCAGCAAACCTACCTTGACACCGCGGGCGGTGAGAGGTGCCGATATTGCCGCTACCATTGCCGCGGATATATCGTCATGAATCCCGCCGGCAAACAGGACATGGAATGCACCGGCATCATCTTTGGGAGCGATGGCGCCAAGCAGCACTTCGATCATTGATTCCCATAACACAAAGCTCGATCGCGGCCCCACATGGCCGCCGCACTCTCTTCCCTCAAAGATGAAACGCCTGGAGCCCATTTCGATAAACGACTGCAAGAGCAATGGCGAGGGCACATGCAGGTATGTTTTGATGCCTCGTTCTTCAAGCGCTTTGGCTTGATCCGGGCGCCCTCCGGCAATGAGCGCGAAAGGCGGCTGATGCGCTTTTATGATTTCCATCTGTTCTTGCCAGAGCTGAGGAGGAACAAAGCCGAGCACACCAACGCCCCAGGGAAGGGTTCCGAGCTTGTGCTTCGTTTCACTCAACAATCTTTCTACTTCCTGGGAGCGCATGAGCGACAGAGCCAGAAAAGGCAAAGCCCCTCCCGCTGCCACCTGCAGAGCAAACTCGCTTGTATCGCTAACGCGGGTCATCGCCCCCTGGACGATGGGATAGCGCGTGCCGTGCGCCCTGGCAAGCTCGGAACCCTCCGCAATCGACGGGCTCGCACTCGAGTTCGCCAGGTGTTCGGGCACGGCCGATCTGATTGCCTGCACCGCACCACCTACGGTGACATATCGCTGGGCGAAATGTTTAGCAAGACAGGCATCCTGGCCCAATAACCACACTTCATTTTGCTCTTGCTTATCTGTGCTCTGGTTATCTTGCACGAAAGCTTCGAGTTCGGAGGCTTGCCAGCTCGCATCAGCGGCAGAGAATTGTTCCGGCGACGATGATACTGCGCCGGCTTTAGCGAAAATCCTGAATTGACAATCGCGATCAGCGATCTTCAGTAATGTCGTCTCCGTGCCATCGAGGCGCTGAATGCGCAGTTGCACATCTTTGGGAATCAGCGAATCTCGGCATAAGTAAAGCTGACTGTCGAGTACGACGCCTGCCCCGCCGCATGCCGCGATTGCCGCAGCTGAGTTAATGCCTATGCCACCCTGGGCAAACACGGGAATTTTCGTTGCTCTAAGACACTGCTGCACGAGCACAAAGGTAGTCGTGTCGCTTACTCGTCCGCCGGCTTCAAATCCTTTGGCGATCAAAGCATCAGCTCCACATCGCTCGATCATTTCAGCTTCGCGCACATCAATGGCTTCCGCGAGAATTCTGCAGCCTTTTGATTTGCCAAAAGCGATATCCGCCCGCAATTGTCCTTCGTCATATCCGTTCAATCCGGGCGTTAGTAAGACGACAGTGTTTGCTGCCACAGCGCCACAGTCCAACAATGTATGGAGCTGACCCGTGCGCAGCCGCATACCGACTGCTCCGCCGTTGGCATGGTGCTGCAGCTGTCTAAAAGGCCCTTCGGCAGCCTGAGCGTCCCTCAGATCCGCAAGATCCATCACACCGATTGCGCCGGCTCTGCATGCGGCGATCGCAAGCCCAGGATTTCTGTACAGAGCTCTTGGTCCGGACGGAGAAAGTACAATTATTTCAAATGCCAACACAACTACACTCCGAGTCGCGACACATTCGAGGGTTAGCACGGATCACTGCCCAGGACACCGACCAGGCGCTGCGGTATAGAAAAGTATAGGGGCTTCTCTTTTTTCTGCCACAAGACAGCTTTAACTTGAGAAAGTTCCCCTGCCGAAAACTTAGGCAAACTTAACCGCGGCGACAAAATGGCGGCTCATGGGCATTGACACCTGCTTACACGCAAGTCAAGTCTTCCTTAGCTACGGCAGTCCGTGGTCGCGCTAGAGAGTATAATGCCGACCGGATGCGTTTGAAAAGAAACTATCCAAGAAGTTAGTAAGTAACCTACAACGCTGGCCCGGCAATGTATTTGGACTGGCAGCTCAGTCGGAATTGGTGACTCGCGATTTGTCAACAATTTATAAGGAGACCTGAAAGCTTTGATCGAAGGCTCCGCAAAATTAGGATCAGCTAAGATTGCCCGCGGCTCAAACACATCGCCCCGGTTGGCGCTCGTCTCGAGTGGGCTTGGCAACACTAACAGGGGATTTGAAATTTCGACTGCCAGGTGGTTCGAGGCTCTCAAGAGCCATACGGATCTCGACGTGCGCTTGTATTGCGGCGGCAAATATGCGGGCGGCAAAGCTCTTTGGAACTTTCCAAGAAACAGCATTTGGACACAGCCGGCTCACTACCTTCCATTCTTCAGCGAGCGAAAACGTTGGGAAGTTACTTACGGAGCTGAGCAAATCAGCTTCTGGTCAGCACTGAACTTTGAATTGCTCGCGTGGCAGCCGGATGTTCTTTGGGTTAAGGACTACCCCCTAGTCCATTTTCTCTCGCTAAGCCGAAAGATGTTTTCGCTGCATTACAAAATCATCTTCGCCAACGGCGGCATGAAGGATCCCAAGAGTTACCAGGACATAGATTACATTCAGCAAATCCAGGAGTCTGCCTTTAATCACGCATTATCCCTGGGTTTATCGAGCGAGCGAATGGAGGTTCTGCCTAACTGCATTCCCAGTTTCCCCGGTTTGATAGATCGTTCAAAAATCAGAGACGAGCTTGGTATCGAATGTGGTGACTGGGCGATCATTTGCATAGCTGCTTGGAACAGGCATCACAAGCGGATCGATTACCTGCTTGAAGAGGTCGCCGCCATCACCGATCGTCATGTGAAGCTGATTTTGTGCGGTACTCCTGAGGTTGGATCTGAAAGTCTGAAGGCGATGGGAAAGAAGCTGCTCGGCGATCGCGTGCAGTGGTTGACCGTCGATAATGGAAGAATCGGACAGATCCTGCAGGCATGTGATGTTTTCGTTTTGCCGACCCTTGATGAATTCTTCGGCAACTCCTTGATTGAAGCGGCCCTTTGTGGTTTGCCCGTTGTAACCCATCCTCACACGGCTGCTCGATATGCTATTAACAGTGATTTTTGGTATACGGATCTGTCTCAGAAGGGCAATCTGACGGCGAGGCTCTTGTGGTTGCAAGAGAATCGCGATAGCCTTCAGGACGAGATCGATGCTCTAACAGAGCGTCTGAAGTTACGCTTTGATGAGGAAAAATTGGCTCTGCGTTTTCGAGATATGGTGCTAAAGGTGGTGCAGAGTTGATCACCAGGAAACGGTTGAGCGCTGCTGAACCTGATCAAACCACTCAAGACTGCGACGATCAGACCGCGAACCGGACGGCGGATCTGCAGATCTTACTGGCTCTGCAGATCGCAATCTTTCTATCCGCCCTCGATCAGACCGTTTTGAACGTTGCAGTTCCGCAGCTCGGCATCATTCTCGGCGAGCCGGACAAATCGGCCTGGATCATTACCGCCTACCTGTTATTTGCCACTGTCGCCACCCCGATCGCGGGCAAAGTGAGCGATATTTTCGGTGTGCGTTCGGTCTTTATCGGTGCCTGTGTTACTTTCACAATCGCATCAATTTTATGTGGCTGTGCCGGCATGTATGGACCAATTCCAGGTCTGACTGCCATGGGACAGTTGCTTCTTTTGCGCGCCTTCCAAGGTATCGCGGGTGGTGCAATGCTGGGCTTGTGCTTTATCACGATCGGACATCGCTTTCCGATCAGCCAGCGCGGGAAGTATCAAGGACTGCTCGCCGCGGCGTTTGTAATTGCCGCCTTGATTGGACCATCACTGGGCGGTTGGTTGGTTGACATACAACTCTGGCGTGTCATATTTTTCATCAATATTGTGCCCGGCGCATTGGCCGCATTACTGATGGCTAAAGCTTACCCGGCTCGTCAGAACCTCAAGGATGGGCTGGTAAAATCAGCCGGCAAGATTGATTTCGCCGGGGTGGTTTTCTTTATTCTCGCTGTAGCGCCAGCGATTCACGCATGCTCGCAGCTGGGCAAGTCCGGTGAGTTTTCAATCAGCCTCTGGTCGGAAATTGCCGTTGTGATCGTGGCTCTTGTTGCGTTCGTGCACAGAGAGCGGACGACCGGGGCTCCTCTTCTGCCTCTGCATATATTTAAGGACAGGATAGTTCTGGTTTCACTCATAACGGTATTCACAACAGGCATCGGTCTCTTCGGCTCGACGCTGCTGATGGCAACCATCTTGCAGAAGGTCGTCGGCATGAGGGCGGTAGTCAGCGGCATGATGTTAACGCCCCTCATGCTTCTGGTTGCGGGCACTAGCATCGTGGGCGGTTTTATG
>JAJPJO010000304.1 GCA_021324135.1 Pseudomonadota bacterium | reverse complement strand
TGTCTCAGTCGGACCGCACCCCGTCAGCAATGTAAACTTCACTTATGCCATACCGACACAGAGCAGCACCGCAGCGAATCAAACGAAAACGGCGGAGAATAAAACCGTCGAAAGCAAAGAAGGTTTCTTTCAAAACTCATCGGTAGGAATCCTGGGCAATCCATTCTGGGAGAATTTTGTCGTAACGATCGACTACAAGTTCCAGCGTCTTCTTTTGGAACCCAACCCGATCGTGAAGGTGCGCGGCGAGATCGGCAAATTTCTTGATGCCGGCGATCAGAAAGTCTACATTTATAGTGATTGGCGCGCCGCCGAATCGTCTTATCAAAAAGCATTGATGATCGCTACCAATGCCAAAGATCTGAGGAATCAAGCCATTCTCTGGGGTCGCGTCGCCAACATGAGGCGCATGATGGCTAAGGATTTATCGAGACCAGAGCATGCCCGCCAGTCGTATGAGTTCTTCGTCAAAGCTCAGGATCTGTCGCATAAGGCCCAGGCTCGAGATGTAGAGGGCCGCATTCTCGCTGACTGGAGCCTGCTGTATCTCGACAATGGGCAGCTCGAGGAAGCCCGTGCCACCATAACGCAAGCGGTGATGATGGCGCCTCAAGATCCGCAGGTGAACCTCGACTATGCCATTCATCTCTCGAAGGATTCCAATTTTCTGGAGATGCAAAAGTATCTGGACAAAGCACTCTTCTTCGATCCGTCAAACTGGCAAGCGCTCTGGGCGCAGTTCAAGCTCGCCGATAAATTCATGGATTATCAAAAGGCTGTGACGACCCTGAAGGAAATTGTTCGATATTATCCCTGGTCGAAGTTGGCGGGCACGAAGCTTGCCGAGTATCGAAACTTATTGAACGCCTCCAAGCAGCCAGGGGCGCGCCTAATCCCGAAGGCGCCGGGCGGCACCACTCCAGCAGGAGGAACGCCAGCCGGCAATAACGGCACCACTAGCAGTGGCAACGCCGCCGGCCCGAATTGAGGCTCCGCAACTTCCAAGCTCTCGAAAAATTCTGAACTCTCGTTTAAACCTATCTCGAGGCTAATGCTCGGCTCTCGTTTCAAGCACCATCTGAGCCTAGTGTTCGGCTCTCGTTTTCACTGCATCTCTGAGCATGTTGTACTTCGGACCAAAGTAATACTTGCGCATTTCCTTATATGTTTCATCGAAATTCCAGCCGTCGTGTGTGACGCGCCAGATGCCGATCATGCAACCTGTTCGATCGGATCCATGGGCGCAATGAACCAGGACCTTTTCGTTTTTCTCCTTAGCTTTTTCAATCGTAGAGAGCATTGTTTTCACTTGCTCATCTGTCGGCGCCTTCGCGGTCATCGGAAGATTTATGTAGTGCATGCCTAAATGCTCGGCTTCCTTTTTCTCATCGAGGGCTTTCTCGCTCGGGGCACGCAGGTCGATCAGCGTTTTGATGCCTAGCTCGTGGAGCTTTTTGATTCCGGCGGAGCTTGGCTCGCCGCTTCTATATAGATATGGATGAACTTCGTGGAAGTTAGGCAGGTCTGCCTTTGTTTGCGCTTTTGCATCATCGCGTCCGACTTCTTTGTCCTGAGCGGCTTGATTGCTCGACTCTTTGTGCTCCGCGGTCTTGTGCTGCTCGGCTCCTTGCTCGTCACCTTTCGCCTTTGAGTGCTCCTCAGTCCCTTCGGCAAGCAAATACCGCTCGGCCGGCTGGGCTCGAACAACCGGCGGGTGTTCGTTTACTCGCTCTGACTGGTATATATGTTGATATGGGGCAGCCTGGCAGGCAGGGCTTTTAAGGCAAACGCTGTGGAATACAACAGTGCCTGCGGCGATTGGTAGTGCCAGAATGGTCCAGATGATGGAAATGTTTAGCTGTCGTGATTGCATAGATTAATATTTCTTAATTTTTGCCTTTTCATTGAACTAATCATAGTCGATTGTCGTTTTAAAGAGTGTAACCAAACCGTACGGGTTGGATATGGAAGTCGAGATCAGCGACGAGGCGCTTGTTGCGAAGTATCTGAAAAATAAAGATGCTAGCTCCTTTAGCTCTCTCATGCGCCGCTACCAAAATCGGATCTACAACTCTTGTTACCGCATGCTCGGTAACAAAGAGGAGGCCGAGGAAATCGTTCAGGACACGTTCTTGAAGATTCACCAGGGTATAGACGCCTTCCGAAACGAGACATCGTTTTCCGCCTGGATCTTTCGAATCGCGCATAACTTGTGCATCGACTGCCTAAGGACAAGGAAACGAAAGAAAAGGGACATTCAATTTAGTGCCATGCTGACGTTACGCTCGTTCTTCGACAATGAAACTGAAATCCCCGAATCGCAGCAGATTGCCGATTTGAGCATGGAGCCGGGACAAAGGCTCGATCTGAAAGAAGAGAGCGCCATGTTAGAGGCGTCCCTGGCGGAGATTCCGGAAACCCAGCGAGCCGTGCTGATTCTCCACGACATCGAGGGGCTTGCCTACCAGGAGATCGCCGCAATTGTGGGCACCAGCATCGGTACCGTAAGGTCGCGACTTCATTACGGCAGACTGAAGCTCAAAGAGCTGCTTGAGCCCTATTACACCCAGAGAAACCAGGCAATCACAAGGTGATGTTTATGAACGACCCAACCATAAGCAAACAAGAAGGATGCGAATATTTCAGCGAACTGACCAGCGCTTATCGTGACGGCGAGCTGTCCGACAGCGAAAGGTTATCGCTCGAGAAACACATGTCGGAGTGCAGCAAGTGCGCCGATGTGCTCGCCTCCGTCGACCGAGTGGCGAAGGCTCTGGCTCATATACCTCGCGTCGAGCTTGAAAGGGACATTGCCGCTGATGTAGAGAAGATGCTTGCCGCAAAGGCACAGGCTCTGCAAGGGTCAGAAACGTCGCTGCAAAGCCGGTCCGCATCACATTCTGCAGCGCCGTCGCGAACAGCTTCCGGCGGACCTCAAGTTAACCGTTCTGCCTCCGGTAAGTTTAGCCGAAGCAACTCTACAGTCGTGCTCTTGCGCAAACGAAACGTTATAGCAATAAGCGCAGCCGCTGCGGCAATAGCACTATCGGCGGTGGCAGCGTACTTCATAGGTCACAATGCACCTGCAATAGTTGCCACAAAGAAGTCAGAACCCAACAGCGTTTCCCAATACGATCGCAACCGACGTGAAGTCGCCAACACAGGCAATGCCAACGAGGAGAACGGCTCACCCAATGGCCAAGACGTTGCCTCCAACCAGGGAGCAATGCAGAATCAAGACGATATGTACAGCGCTGATGAGCAAGCCGATGCAGAACGTTTTGCCAGAGAATCGAATAAGGGCGGTGCTGACATTGCCCAAAATAATGGCGATCTGCCGCATGATGGGCGAGCCATTGCCAGCTCGCATCCCGGCGAAAGGCAATCCGGTCCTTACGCTCAGAGTGTTGATGGGCAGAATAACTCACAATCCGGAGAGATGGCTTATCAACAAGGGCAGATGCAGGTAGGGACCTCAACCGCTCAGCAACTTCAGCGTCACGACGCTGCTTCGGCAGCGCGGGGAAGCGATGATTCAGTGGTGGCAGATACCAACTTAGAAGAAGGCAACGTATTTGGGCAATTGGGTGTGGGAACCGATGAGGATGGTCTTTATGCAATCAAAATGTAGCTTCAGACGCCTATCAGCGCTGACAGCGCTTTTGGTGGTCATCAGCTCGACGTACAGCGCGCAGCCGTCATGGGCGGCGCCTTCGCGTAACGGCAGTATGCCTGAAGGATCATTCATGTTAATGAACATGGAGCAAAATCGCACCACGCGTGGTGCAGGCCGCCGACATGAAGGGATCATCGCGCAAGGCAATGCAGAACCACAGCCTGGAGGAGCAGCGGGAGGCATGTCCCAGCGCATCCGTAAATATATGGATGATGGTTCCGGCGGCACCAATGGTGGTGGCGACGATCAGGCAGCCCGGCAGGCCCGCAGGCAGAGAATGATGGAACGCTTGCAGCAAATGCCCGAACAAGAACGCCAGCAATTCATTCAGCGTATGCAAGAGCGACGACGCCAACGTCAAGCCGGGATGGGAAACGGCATGGGCAATGGCGCCGACCAGGGTGTTGGTCCTAACAACGGCGGACCGGGATTCGGACCCGGACAGGGGCCCGGAGCAGGCCAGGGTTGGGGTCAGGGCATGGCTCAAGGACAAGGTCCTGGACAAGGACCCGGACAGGGTCCAGGTCGTCGGGGCAGAAGAGGACCTCGCCAGGGATTCGGACCAGGTGACAACGGCGGACCTCCGCCTGGATTGGGACAAAACGGCAACGATCGATCAGGACCGAGATTCGGACCAGACGATAATGGCGGGCCTCCGCAGAGATTCCGACCAGGCAGGCGCAGAGCCCAGGGACAGGGATTAGATGACGGCGGACAAGGTCCTGGACAGGGACCGGGTCCCGGACCAGGATTTGGTCCAAGACAAGGCGGTCCAGGGCAAGGTCCGGGCTTCGGTCCAGGACCCGGACAGGGCCGAGGACCTGGGCAAGGCTTCGGTCCAGGACCCGACCAGGGCCGAGGAGCTGGGCAAGGCTTCGGTCCAGGACCCGACCAGGGAGAGGGATTTGCGCCCGGCGCCTCATTTGGAGGACCGCGGCGACCTCGTTTCCGAGGAGATCATGGACCTAACGCGTCATCACCTGACGGACCAGCAGGAGCAGGCACGGGACCTGGCACCGGTGGTGGTGCTCTGGGCCGAGGCGGTGGATTGGGCCCAGGCGCAGCGCTTGGACCTGGCGCCGGTGCAGCCGCCCTTGGCAGAGGTGGAGGCGCGCTTGGTCGGGGCGCAGGCGCGGGGGCTTTAAAAGGCGGCCCGAAGAAATGGTTCGGCGGCCCGCCACTCGACCTGACCGTTCTCAACCTGTCACAAGAGCAGAAATCAAAAATTCAAGCCATGCGCCGCGAAATCGGACCAAAAGCCAGGCAGATTCAAGCGCAACTCAAACAAAAACGAGCTGATCTGCAAGATCTCATGTTCGATCCTGGTGCCACCAGGGAGAGCATCATGGGCAAGAGAGCCGAGATTCGCCAACTCCAAGATCAAGCAGAGGAATTGACAGTCAATGATTTCCTCGGAATCCGCTCAGTACTTACCAAAGATCAGTTGCAGATGTTACCGCAATTGAGACCTGGATCGGCCGGCAAACCCCCCATCGATAATGCTTCCACCCTGGGGTCCGCCAGCGCCACCAAGAGCGGTGCCGAGGCGCAACAGAAAAACTAGTCGGGAAACCACCAGCACAAAGATTTGTATCTCGACTACTCGATGACTCGAGGACTCGAGGACTTATATGACCACATTTTGCTGAAAAAGGGACACATGTGTCCCTTTTGTGGCCCAAATTAGCCGGGCTGCAAAGAGTTAAAGTGCCATATATGACCACATTCATCGCAAAAAGTGACTTATGTGTCCTGCGCTTTGGTGAACACAGTTCACGAACGGATTTGGATCAAGAACAGCAAGTAAAACTGAACCTAGAATCGCAAAGCAAAAATGAATCTAGAAGGACGCCTCAAGCTGGACAGTAACTAAGGCTTCTTGCGCTTGCCGTCGACGCCGCCCCAGTCGATCAGGAAATCGGGCTCCTGCTCAACATCCGGCTGAGGCTTCGCCTTTTTCTTTTTCTCTTCCCTGGCGCCGACTTTCTCGGCCTTGGTTTGCAGGCGCACTTCGGCAAATCCAGTTGGTGGTGGAGGCGCTGATACGAACACAGGAGGAGCACCAAAAACTGGCACCGATGGTGGTGGCGGCGGAACCAAACCGCCTTTGCTCCGTTTCCCGCCCGGTGACTTCGGTATGGAGGCTACGACTTCCTTATGCTCTTCCCGTTTCTTCTCGCGAGTTTGTTTGACTGGTTTTTCCGCTACGTGCTCAGAGACCTTTGTTTCTTCCTCGTCATTATGCTCGACTGGCTTTGCAGCGGGCTGTTTGCGAGCCACATGTTCGGCCGCTTCCGTAGTATCAACGGAAGGTTTGGTTTTCTTCGCCTGTGTTTTGGCAACGCGAGGCTGCTCGACAGGCTTTTGCCGTTTCGCCTTAGATTTGGCAGGCGGCGCTGACTCTTCAATTTCCTTTTTGTGCGTCTTGCGTGAATGCAAGCTGGTCAAGGCAGAAGTCGGTGCCGCTTCGCTGATTCTCGACTGGCCGTCAGGTGCAGGAGACTGAGCGCCTGCCACCGCAGTTGATACCGCTTCCTCCTTCTTGCCCGCTACCGGCTCCTCTGTCTTCGTCTCCTCTTGCTTCGTCTCTACTTTAGGCTCAGCCTTGGACGAACGGGTTCGCATCATTGCCAAAGTCGATCCTTTGCCATTTTGAATGCGGTGGCGGTCGAGTGAAGCGAGAGTTTGCTGCACCGATTCTTTGCCGAGCAGATGCAGCCGGAAGCATTCCCAGGTGGCAGCCACATTCGCCGCTGCACCGGTCTTATTCTTCGGCGATGCCTGCGTCATCATCCACCTGGCACGAGCTTGTTGGGCTATCGGATTGCGCGGATCTCGCTTCAGCGCCAACTCAATTTGATGCAAAGCTTGATCGCTCTGACCCCGCATGTTCAAAACGTCGGCGTATTTGACGCGCGCCACTACCGAGCAGGGCTTGTGATCGACGGCCAGCTTGAGGAACTTTTCGGCTACCTGAAACTGTCCATCCTCAAGCGAGATAGAGCCCACCTCGTAATAGAGGTCGGCGACAAACGACGAGTCGGCTCCATACTTTTGCTTGCCTGCCTGAATTGCTTGCTCGTATCCGGCACGCGAGCCTTCATAATCCCCGTCAATGTATCTTTGAAAGGCTTGCAAGCGCAGTGCCCTGGGGTCGTTCTGAGCGAAAGGAGTGCCCTCCGCCAGGGCGGGACCGGGCGCGCCGACGACGCATAAAATCAAGATTAGAACGAAAAGGTTTGTGCGGGCGGCAAATTCTTGCATGAGCCTATTAAGCCTTAAGTTTCCGATTTATGAGCTTCATCTTATTTATTCTAAGGTTTCTTGAAACAATGTACATAGGAAAAATGCCAGTCAAACCCCGAATGGCTCGTTTCTTGTTAGAATTTTCCCTTGTTTGTGCCCCGAGAAGCTGGCTCGGCGATTTTGGCTGTTTCTCGGTCATTGCAAAAGTTCGGCAAACCGCGCTCAGATGTCCGCGTAATTAGCTCGAACAGCAAATTTGAATAAGCAGTGGGACTTTCAGACGGCAGATTTTCGGAAATAACCAGAAGCTCAGGAAAAAGAGGTAGTTATGCGTCGAGGACGACAAAAGGGCAAAGTGCAGCGCAGCTCAGGCGCGCAGGCTCAGCAGCAGCAACAACAGCATCATCATCAGCCACCGGTTTCAGCTGCCCGCATTTACATGCAGCATGGCATCGATATAAACACAAACCTCGGCGAGGGCTACGGGCACTACAAGATTGAGGGCGAAGCCGAGATTTTGCCTTACGTCACGTCTGCCAACATCGCCTGCGGCGCTCATGCCGGTGATCCGGTTCATATGGAAGAAGCGCTGGAAATGGTGCGCTACTATGGCCTGGCTCTCGGCGCTCATATCGGCTATCCGGATATTCAAGGCTTCGGACGCAGAGAGCTGCATCTCTCCTCATCCGAGCTCAGAGCCACCGTTCTCTTCCAACTCGGCGCCCTCTCGGGAATGGCTCGCACATTCGGTTTTGAGATTACGCAAGTTCGTCCGCACGGCTATTTGTACCGCCAGATGTCGCATGACGTGAGAGTGGCAACCATCGTCGCCAAGGCAATCGCCGAATTCGATCCCTGGCTGGTTCTTATCGGACCGGCATCCAATTCGCTTCTCGCCGCCGGCGAGCGAGCCGGTGTGCGCGTGGCGCCCGAGGCTTGGGTCGATCGCGTTTACGACGGCGACGGCAATCTCTTGCCGCACACCCACAGCCGTGCCATCCTCAAGTCGCCTCACGAGATTTTGAGACAGGCATCCAACCTCATCTTCAAGAATCAGGTGCATGCTGTGGATGGAACGGTCGTTCGCATCGACTTCCAGACTATACATTTGCACGCTGGTGTTCCCGACTGTAACCACATCGCCGAGGAACTGCGCCGCATGCTGCCGCACGCCTGCGCCTTAACTTCCGAGCCGTTCTCCGTCGAGCAAGAAGACGTCGAGCCGGAACTGGCGTATACCTAAGTCTGAGCGCCGACCAGCCGCGCCGCGGAGCACATGAGCGCGTCATGTAAGGCCTGAGACTACGGCAGGCGCTTGGCGGGCGGAACGATTTCGTCGTACCAGCTTCCGTAATAGTCGGGATAATCTTCGCCTGTAGTCGACGTTACGGTCTTCTCCAGGGCTCTGCGAATGGCTTTCCGGCCACCACTGCGGTAGCGCCGCAGCCATTCCAGTTCTTTGGGATCGACCTTGACGCCGGCGTTGATCAGTTCTTTGACAATCAAGATCTCATGAACGATCGCTTCGGTTTCCTCTTCCAAACAGCGATCGATAAATTCTTGCCGTCCCGTTTCACCCGGCACCGGATCGATCGTGGGTCGAATAACAGCGTGCACGAACTCATGGGCAATTGAAATCAATTTGTAATTGCGCGGGCACCATTTTCCTATGTATATGGTGCGTTTTTTTCGGTCGTAATATGCCCGGCATGGTCCGTTCACCAGGCGGATTTTGACACCGTCAAGGCGGATGCGCTGAATGTCGGAAACCAACGTCGGGCATTTGCTCGCCGTCTCAACAAATTTCTTTCCGAACTGTCGTTTTAGTCGCTTTACCGCTTCTTCCATATTTTTAATATTAAATTCCCCGCATCCAAGCGGGGGTAAAATTAATTCTATCCTATTTTGGGCTACTTAGGAAGTGCCGAAAACCTATAAATAGTGGACCATATAGGCTGCCACCCAGACCTGAAAGCACTTCTGAACTAAGTAAAATTTTTCTAATATGTAATATTGACAGTATCGTTTGCTTTGCTCCAAAAGCGACGGCATCTCCGAGCCTTTTAACCGGAACGGCCAGCCCAACGACCTTTAGACGGCTCTGATCGGGTAGAAGATCGCACCCTTTCCATAAAAAAATCGCACTAGCGAAAACCATTCTGTGGAATACCCCTTTTTCATGTAGGGATTGCTTGTATGTCATCATAGGAAAGGTGCCAACAGCGCTTGAGGAAGCTAATGCAAGTTTTCGGCAAGAGTTGGACCATTTCCCTCGGATTTGACTAGTGACTACCTTATTGAAAAATGGTTTCCAGCTGGCAAGATTACGCTCGGGCGATGGAAGATCAACTGCGATTACCCTTTTTGATTGTTGAAGCCAGGTCAGGTCTTCTAGTTAAGGCCAGCCAGTCCGCCGAAAGACTATTGAAGGATAGCTTTATCGGCACTCCAGACTTGAGCTCGCCAGTCTTACCGTTCCACCAGGAGCTGAGCTCCTGCCTCGAGCGCCTAAAGAACGAGGATGGATTTTGCTTCGTCCCCAGCTTATTCGCCACGGACCGCGCGGCGTACGGCGCCTTCTTAGCACGGCTGCAGGGCGATGATGAGCGCGTCCTGGTTATTCTTTGCCGGGCAAACAACGGCGACCTCAGCCGCCAACCGGCGACAAGTGAAACTGTCGAGGCGCTCAATAAGCAGATTCACTTCGAGCGCCTGGCCAGACAATTAATCACCAAGGTCTACTCCTCCCTGGATAAGGATGCCATCCTGCAATCCCTGATCGATAACCTGGGAAGGGCTCTCAGGTGCCAGCGCTGTTTGATTATTATCGAAAGCCCTTCATCACTTCCAATCGTCACGCACGAGTATGCAGAAGCAGATATGTCACCGCTGGGGCTCGGCCGCACGGCACGCTTTCCAATCACTGTTTTCGAGCGGTTGCGCGAGGGTGTCCTTGCTGTTCCTGATGCCGTCAATATATCGATGGAAGAACGCGCGGTGCTTGCCGATGTCAGCGACTTGCTCGACAACAGCGTCACCGGAGTACTGGGCGCCCCAATGGTCCATCGTGGTGTCGTATATGGTGTCATAGCAGCGATGCGCCTCGGGAACATCAAGCCCTGGGAGCCGCACGATCTCGACTTAATGCAGCTTGCCGCCCATCATGCCTCGGTTTCCCTGGAGCATTGCCAGGCGCAGCAGCGCCTCAAGGATCAACTATTCAACATAAACGTCTGGAGCAATCTCACCCAACAGCTGACATCCACCCTCGAGATTGCCTCAAAGGGAAGCAAACCGACGACGGAAAAATCCAGAGGCAACAGTGAGCCGCTCGAGATTCCCGCCCTGTCTTCGCGCGAGTTCGAAGTCCTGAAGCTGATCGCCACCGGTTTAGCCAACAAAGAGATCGCCAACCAGCTGTTTTTGACTGAATCCACCGTCGAGCTGCATGCCTCGCGCATTCGCAAGAAACTGAAGCTGCGCAGCCGAACTGCCCTGGTCAAATACGCTTGCGATCACAACATAGTATGATGACTGGCGAGCTTTAGAGCCTTGCGCGTGTCTTAATGTCCAGGTAAGCCTCGACGATTTTGCCAGACAGCTCCTGGGGCGGACAATCGAGCACCATGCAGCCACGGCGCTGGAGAACGGACAGCGCCAGCTCTCTTTGCTCGAGCAGATCTGTAGCGATGGCGCGGCGGTACAAAGAAGACATTGTCTGTTCGTTGCCGGTTGCCTCGGGCAACTTTTGCGCTTTGGAGACTTTGATCACCTGCCGATCTTTGAGAGTTATGCAAAACGGCAAATGGCGGCTGGATAAACTGGCCAGACCGGCGAGCAGTGCTTGAGAGCCGGTCGGATCAGTCAAATCGGTGAGAACGGCAATCAGCGATCGCCCCTTTTGAGCGCTGGCGAAATACGAGAGCATGCCGATGTAGTCCGGCTCGAGCATCTTCGGCTCCAGGCTGAACGTGTTCTCGAGAATGCTTCTCATATAAGCCTTGCCGCGCCTGGGCGGAAGATACATGATCGGTCGGTCGGCAAAGGCTCCGATGCCTACTTGATCGTTATGACTCAGCCCGGTGAGCGCCAGACAGAGGGCCGCGTTCAAAGCATGATCGAAGCGAGTCAACCCCTCGAGATCGGAAACCATCATCCGCCCGGCATCCAGCAAGATGAGCAGTCTCTGCTCCTGCTCGGCCTCATAGGTGCGCACGACAGGCCGATCGCGTCGAGCCGTGGCTTTCCAATCAATCGCTTTTGTATCATCGCCGCTGGTGTATTCGCGCAGCGAAGCAAAATCCGTTCCCTGCCCGCGCTTTCTCTGGTGCAATTCACCCAGCTCGGTCGACTGCGCCAGTTTAATCGAGAGATCATACAGCGTTTTCAAATCACTGTAGACCTTCACTTCTTGCGGACTTTTGACGACGTGCTGGCGCCAGAACAGTCCGATGAAGCTAAGATAGCGAATGGTTATGTTACCGAAACGATAGGCGCCGCGCCGCCTTGGCGTCAGGCGATACTCCAGGGTGCTCACCGATTGTGCGTTCAACTGAAATTCGAATTCTTCAGTATCGCTCTCCAGATCCTGAGGATAGTCGTCGCGCAACTTGACTTGCAATTTGCCGGCACCATTGTTGGTGACATTGATGATCACCGAATTGCTTCTGCCAATTGACAGTCTCTCGTCAACAAGCCGCGAGGCAGCGATCAGCGAAGGTCTTTGAGTCAGCTGGTAATCTATACAAAATAAGGTGAGAAGAACTGCGTCGTAAGCCAATCCTAGAGTGTGCATTGCCGGGTGCACCTGGCCGAGCGCAAACGGCACAATGCCCAGAGCCAGCAGAATGTACAGTAGTCTAGAGCCGATCATTGGCTGGGTTATCTCATTTTACTCAGCGCGGTACAGGGATCTGACGCATCAAATTGGAGATGATCTGCGAGACCGTTACACCATCAAGCTCGGCTTCCGGAGTCAGGATGAAGCGATGCCTCAAAACCGGCTCCGCCACAAATTTGATGTTATCGGGCGTGACAAA
This sequence comes from Pseudomonadota bacterium, assembly GCA_021324135.1. Taxonomy (GTDB): domain Bacteria; phylum Cyanobacteriota; class Vampirovibrionia; order Obscuribacterales; family Obscuribacteraceae; genus JAJPJO01. The sequence continues at coordinate 9,031 of JAJPJO010000304.1, read as the reverse complement.
ATCTTTGCCTTCAATGGCAGCATGCGCTTTGGCAGCGGACAGCCAGGAAAGGGCCGCGCGGGGACTGGCACCCAGTTGCAAATCGGAGAGGGTTCGCGACTTGGTGATCAGCCCGTGGAGATAATCAACTATGCTGTCCTCAACTTTCACATGAGTCAACTGCTTGCGGCATTCAATGATGTCACTGGCTTGTGCGACCGGCTCCACAGGCGGCATATGGCGATCGTATTTGCCGGCTTGCCAGTTCTGCAGCATCTGCTTTTCAGCGTCACCGGCCGGATAGCCGATGACGATCTTGAGCATAAACCGGTCTAGCTGCGCCTCGGGAAGCGGATAGGTTCCCTCGAACTCGATCGGATTCTGGGTGGCGACAACCATGAAGAGTTCGGGCAGATTCTCGGTTCGCCCCTCCAGACTTACCTGACGCTCCTCCATTGCCTCGAGAAGCGCCGATTGCGTTTTCGGTGGAGTACGATTGATTTCATCGGCGAGGAGCAGACTCGTGAATATGGGCCCGCGCTTGAGCGCGAATGTTTTAGTCGACAGATCGTAAATGCTGGTTCCCAAAATATCGGATGGCAGCATGTCCGGCGTCAGCTGGATACGCCCGAAGTCAGTGCCGATCAGGCGGGCCATGGTTTTAACCAGCAATGTCTTGGCTGTGCCGGGAACGCCCTCGAGAAGCACATGCCCGTCCGCCAAAAGGGCGATCAGCACCTGGTCGATAACCATCTCCTGACCAACGATAAATTCGTTAAGCTTGAGCCGGAGCCGCCCGAATACATCCGCGACGCCTTTTATCACTGTGGACTCAAGGTTGAGTTGCTCTTGCGTGTTCTGCATCAGTTTGCTCGTCTCCTCGGCTATTGTAAGCTTTCCTCTTTATTGTCAGCTGTGCTTGCCTCTCAGCTTTGCGTCTATTCTCAGCTTTGCGTGAACTCATTGATCTTATCGCAGCTGGCGATCATCGTTTTTAAATCAGCATCTGAAACTTCTCTTCTTGAAATATAGTCTTCATATTGGCTCAGCAGGGACTGGAGATTGAAAGACTGAGCGTATCGCGACTGCGACCAGGCTTCCAGGAGCCGGTCCGGCGGCTCGTGCGGCGAAACGGCCAGAGAGCGGGCCAGCTGATTGAAGAAGGAGCGCCACAAAATCTCGAGCACGGCTGGATTGGCGCGGGCTCGACGGTAGGCGTTCGACAGTCCGTTGATGAATTCGAGGTTGGAAATCTTGCGGGCGCGGCTGACTTTTCTGGCTGCGCCGAAACGCCGAATTTCGGATAACACCGCAATAGCGAGTATGAGCAGCACTTGCGCCGCGCACGCACCGAGCGGTCCACGAGACAGATAAGCAAAAACATTGGTTCCGCCTGTATATCCATGGCAGCGCTCATCGAAATAAATGGTACCAGTGACGGTGCTAAACCAATTGGCTGCCAGCTGAAAGTTGCCCCAGAACTCCTTCTTGGCTATGGTTCTATTGCTGCAAAATTCATTGGCGCTGCCCAGCCAGATCTTGCCCTTGCCGTGCCGAATAAGCAAAACCAGGGAGCCGTCTTTGTCTCCAGCAATTGCCTGGGCATCTTTATTGCCGCTCAAGCGAACGCTCGATGCCAACCTGAGCGTCTGCACATGAGCCATCTCGCCGACTTGCGTGTTCGGTCCGACATCATGATAGCCGGGCTTCTCTTCCTTTGAAATCACGGTCGCCTTCACTCTCAGCCCGGGCTTCATCAAAAGAGCGCGCGCCATCTCGAAGGTAAAATCGTCGAAGTAAACCAGGTCGTTTCCCGCCGCCACCCATTTCAATATGCGCTCGACCTCGTATTCTCGCAATGATTCAGTCGGAGAGATGATCACCATCATGTCCCCGCTGGACTTGGGCAATTGCCTGTAGGGCAGCTCCCAAACACGCACGTTTCCCGACACCTTCGAGGCCAGATCAAACAGAGCTCGCAAGCCGCTCGGTCTTTTGTTGTAGGTCGAGGCGATCATGCGCGACTCGGGCATGAACTTGTTCAGCTCTTCCTCGAAGGCGGAGCCGGCATAGACAGCAACGGCGCTGATGGCGACAAGAGCGACGATTTGCCACCACAGACGGTGCGAGATCGCGGGCGGAGAAAATCGCTTCGGCTCCTTGAGAGCAGCCTCATCAATCTCGGCGGTGAGCATTGGCTCCGGCTCGTTCATCCCTGCGCACCTGCCTCGCTCTTGCCTGCACTCTCCGAGAGAGCGCGCGCCTCGTCTGTAAGCATGCCGACCAGCGAGAGGCAGAATTCATAATCCTGGCTTTGCGCTTGATGATTACCGAACCACATCACTTCGATCATGTCGGCCAGCTGCCGAAATCCCTTTTGCAAGACATGCTTGCCGGAGAGGGCGTACCAATATTCGTAGTTGGTGCGATTAGCCGAGAACTCCAGGATTTTGCGCTCATCAAGAACATAAATCACGCTCAGATAGAGAGCCCGGCAAGCCTCTTTCAACAACCCCCTGGCGTAAAACTCCTCGGCTTTAGTGCGCCAGCCCGCCGCATCAAGCCGTTCGTCGCCGTTTTCAGCGCCGCGGCGAGCCAACCTCGCCTGATCGCGCAGGTTGCGCATGCGCGACCACGCCAGGATGAGGACAATCAAAACGCAAATCACGCCGGTGAAAACAATCAGCACTTGCATGATGTTGCCGACGGCGCTCGTATCGCCCATGCCGATGTTCAAGCGCAAATGGTTCTGGAGAAAGTCGGCTATGGAGCGCAGGATATAGGTAATCGTTTCCTGCATCTTGATGAGCACATCCGGCGGGTCCCTGTACTGGTACTCGCCGGCCAATTTCTGAAGCTCGGGAGAGACGTCCTTAAACTCCATCCTTGCTCATCATTTGCGGTGTGAAACGCCGTTTCTCCATGCTAATTATTCCAGATTCTTGAGCCTTAGCTGATCGAGCTGGGTGAGCACGTCGATACCTTCAAAGCGCAGGCGCAGGTCATAGTAATAGTAACCGAAAGCAATGAACATGATGGGCCAGCAGAGCATGTCGACGACGCATTTCCAGAGGACATTCATGACTTGCCAGTAAAACGGCTGCGCTGTCACTATATTGGACGAGCCATGCCCGGCTGCAATCCGCAGAGCATCAATGGCAATTATGATGATGGGCGGGATCCAAAGAGGGGTGGCGAGCACTTGCACGGTGACACCAATGGCGATGCCGGCGGCCAGAGTGCGAAAAAAGGATTTGCTGCCCATGCTGAAGCCGCGCGAAATCATGGCCGTGATGCTGCCGGCTTCGCACGCTATGGCGCACAGGGAGATGGTCATGCAGTAGATGGCGAAACTGCCTGAGATGAGCATGCCGCAAACACCGAAGATGGTAGCGAAGATTGAGAGCCAGGGCATGATTGCGAAGAGGAACCCCGAGGCGATCAACTCCAAAATCCAGAGGACGAAAATTGAGATCAGAATGAAGATACCGAGCAGCACGGCGCCAAGAAGGGTCCACTGGCTTTCCTTGACGTGCTTGAGCGCCTCGGGCAAGCTGTTGGAAAATCCAGTCGCGACCCGGACGAAACCGAGCACTTTGATGAGCAAGAACCAGAAGCCGATGTAAGCGACGACACAGCCCAGCAAAAGGAGCAGCAAGCCAAAGCCGGCGTGGGGTCCATGTTGGGTAATCATAAAAGCGCCCAGCTGCATGATGATTCGCCCGGCAGCAACAATAACGCTCGGCCAGATCAAATGAGGCAGCCACTCCTTGAGGTGCAGGCGGTACAAACGAATGGCACGCCCGATGGCATCGCCGACGCTCTGCGGTCTTGAAATGCTTTCGTTAAGTAGAATCGGTACTTCAGCGGTCATCCAATTATTCTAGCTTGTGGTCCTATCCTTTATCCGACAGTGAGCGGAGCGCGCATTACAACCGCCCTTGCGGCGCTTTGGCGCAGGCTGGTCGTTTCGACCTTCATATGTGTAAACTTGCATTCTCTTTTTCAGAGCTGCGTTACTGCTTATATCAGTATTGGTATGAAAATGAGAGATACTAGAATCTGCTGCTTCAGTTCGGATTGATAGATCGCTGCATCGCCCCTTTCCCGAGCCGAGTGAGCCGAAGAGCCGAAGAAAAGAAGGAATGACCAGCCCTCTGGTGCAAAAGCTAACGGGAGTCAGGGATCTGAAAAGGATTCTTGAAACGACCGTGCGCGAGTTAGGCGAAACATTCAATGCTGAGGCTTGCCAGGTGATGCTCAGCAACCCCCTCGATCCGAACGTAACATCTATTTGCGAGTACCGACCGGCGCCGGATGCCGCCGACGGCTTCAATTGCATCACCATGCCCCTGGTTTTGCAGGGCAGAACTTTCGGCTCGGTCAGCGTCAGCCGCGACACCGTTTTATCCCCTGATGAGTTGAACGCCATGCGCGTTCTGCTTGGCGAGCTGGGCGATATCATTCGTCTGGCGCAGATAAACGATGTCGTGCAGCGCGACACTTTTCGCGAGACATTTCTGGTTGAGATCGGCAACGTCATGTCCTACTCGATGGGCATTGGCGATGCGCTCTTCCTGGTCGTCAATATCCTCGGCAAAGCGCTCTCAGCCAGCCGCTGCTTATTCATCTGCACGGACGAGACTCAGGCGGGATGGCGGTGCTATGAGTTCTGGCAGCAGGACAAAGTAAAGAGCTGTCAGGAATTCTACTGGCCGGCGACCGATTCGCCCCTCGTCGCCCAGGTGCTTCTATCGCGCACTCCGCTCAAGGTCTTTGAGGGTCAGGAAAATTCCTATGTTTCACCGGTGCAGGAGGAGTTGCAATTCATCGGCGCCAAGTCGCTCTTGGGTGTGGCCCTGCGCACTGAAAAGGGAACGCATGGTTGCGTGATCCTGCAGCAATGCGACTACAGGCGCGCCTGGACCCGAAGCGAAACGGACATGGTGCAAAACGTCGCCGACAAGGTGGCCGATGCCCTGCTGAAATTGCCGGCGGAGAAACTGGCGCGCGAGCCGATTATGCGCCTTCACCAGCGTATCGTTACCGCCGAGCCGGATGATGCCGTATCCGATGTCCAGCTTCGCCGGGCATTGAAAGCTTCCCTGGGCGCCCAGGCAATTCCATCGGCGCGCAAGACAGGCGCCCCACCCATTCCAGCGGCGGCCAAGACGGCCGAGCCGGCAGCCAAACCAGCACCGGCGGCGGCGCCCGCTCAGGCTGCGGCAGCTGCCTCGACTGCCGGGGCAGCCACAGGCGCGGCCGGGGGCGGCGCGGCGGCGGCCCAAACCGCGGCTCAGACCGCGACCACGGCCGTGGGCGCACAATCAACGCTAGCGCAACCGCCAGTAAGTCCGGCGCAATCGGGAGCGGCAGCAGCGGCGGCAACTGCACAATCGGCGAGCGCGCAGGCGACGACGGCTTCTCTCCATGTTGTTGAGGTCGAGAGTTTTGCTCCGGCTGAAGACGTTCCCAAGCCGACGATTAAGCCGGTGACGCGACCGAGCATGACGGCCATTACAGCGCCGCCGTATCAGCCGGCAGTCAAGCCGGAAACCCCGACCAGCGGGGACGTTCAATCATTCGCTCCGGGCGATTCGAAATTGCGCCTCGACGGCAAAGCAGCGCCGCCACCAGAGGCAGATCCATATGCCAGTCTGGATGATGAGTTTGGCGAGCCACCAGATGTAGTGGCAGAACCGAGCCATGCCGCTGCCGCCAAATCTGATACCAGTCGAACGTCAACAGGCTCCGAGGATTCGCCTTTCCGCGGACCGACAGCCGAACGAGCCAAGGCGGAGCAGGCCGAGCCTGTCCAGGGGAAAGGCCCGGAAGAGGCTCCGCAGGCACGAGCGACAACCGAACCAACAGCCGCCGGCGCAGAGCCAGCTGATGCAACGGCCGGCATCGAGGCCAAAGCAGAAAAGAAAGCCGAGGCAAGAACGGGCACAGATTCAGGAGTCGAACCAGAAAAACAAGCCGAGGAAAAAACAGGAGCCGAGGCAAAGAAAAAGGTCGGTGCCGAAGAAAAAGCCGCCTCGACTGTCGAGCCGGCTGATACAGCCGAGCCAGCCGGCAAATGGGGTAATCTCGATTCGATCCCGACGCCCAAGAGCGATGTGGGTCCGGCGCCATCAACCAACTGGGGCGATCTCGACAGCATTCCTACACCAGCGGGGGCACCAAAAGACGGCGGCGGTCTGCGGGGCTCGATGCTCGGCAAAGCAAAAGCCACGAGCGCTGCCAGCCCGCTAATGTCATCATTTAGAAAAGGGCGCGGCGCGCCCGAGCCCGCACAAGCCGAAGCCCCCGCCGAGTTCGACGACGAGGCGGCTAAGAAAAAGCTCGATCAGATCCTCGCCTCACCGACCAACGAGACTTCCGATTACATCTTCGCAACCCCCGGTCTTGATGCTCGCTTGCTCGGTAGAATCGACGGCTGGGTCTCGCAAATTGAGCAAAAGGACAAGTACAAGAACGGACATGCCAGACAAGTGGCCCAATACGCGGTTGCCATTGCCGAAGAGCTAGGCATGAAAAAGGATGATACGGTCACAACCCGTCAGGCGGCGCTCGTTCACGACCTTGGCAAATTAGGCATCGCGCAACAGATTCTGCAAAAAGCAGAAGATGCGCTCGAGGACGATCAGTTCGTTTTGAAAATGGGTCATGCCGTCGCTGGAGCGCAGCTGCTGGAGTCGTTTCCGGACCTGAAGCATCTCGCCCCTCTTGTGATCACGCATCATGAAGAGTATGACGGCGAGGGCTTCCCGCAAGGTCTCAAAGGCGACGAAATTCCGGTAGCCGGACGCATACTCGCTGTGGCAAACGCTTACCACGAGCTGGTCAGCGTCAAGGTCTACGGCGCGGGGATGAAACCAGAAGACGCCCAAAAGCAGATGGTAGAGGCAGCCGGCAGCCAATACGACCCCACTGTCGTTGAAGCTCTCATCCAGGCAATCAAGTCAGGTCGGGTGCCCCCCGCCTGCTAGGCGGCTCGAAGCGCCCGGACCCGATGACTTCCTCGATACTCCGTCTCGCAACTCAAAGCCCTGACTTTATCGTCATATGACGATAGAATTCGCTCGTTTTTTATCGTCATTTGACTATAAGTCCGTCTCGCAACCCAGCAAATGCCCTGGCTTTATCGTCATATGACGATAGAATTCGCTCGTTTTTTATCGTCATATGACGATAAGTCCGTCTCACAACCCAACAAAAGCTCTGGCTTTATAGTCATATGACGATAGAATTCGACCGTTTTTTATCGTCATATGACTATAAGTCCGCGACTCAACAAAAAGCCCATCGAATGATGGGCTTTGAGAGATTGGATTGGTTCAGCAGCCGCCCTGGATTAGAGCAGGTCGCTGACGTCCATACCTTTCAGGCTGAGGCTGATCTTGTGCTCCTTGGGCGCGAATTTCTTGATTAGCGCCTTGAGTTCTTGACCAACCTGGACCACTTCCTCGGGCTTAACGTTCGGTTGCTCGGACATCTCGACCGTGGGCAGAAGAGCGTCGACACCAGGATAGATTTGAACGAAAGCGCCAAAGGATTGGATCTTCCGCACCGTTCCGGTGATTACCTGACCTTCCTCGAACTTATCTTCAATTTCGTGCCAGGGATCAGGCTGCATTTGCTTGAGGCTCAAGCTGATGTGACCTTTGTCCTGGTCCACCTTGAGGACCTTGGTGGTGACGATTTGTCCGACCTTCAGAACATCTGATGGATGCGAGACACGCTCCCAGGAGATTTCCGAGATCGGCAGCAAGCCGTCCAGTCCGCCCAGATCGATGAATGCACCGAAATCAGCGATGCGCACGACTTCGCCCGAGACGATTTGCCCGGCTTCCAGCGTATTCAATATCTTCTCGCGCTGAGCAGCTTTCTCTTCTTGAACGGCAAGGCGCTGGCTCAAGATGAGCTTGTTGCGCTTGGTGTCCGTCTCCAGAATCTTCATCGGTATTTCCATGCCGATAAGCTCTTCAGGCGTGGTGCCTTTGACGCGCAATTGGCTGGCGGGAACGAAACCACGCAAACCATACACATCGACGACTACGCCGCCTTTGACAACGGCGGAAATCTTGGCGCGAATGGTCTCGTCGTTCTTCTTCTGCTCTTCGAGCTTGACCCAGCCGCGCGCTTGGGCGACTCGCTTCAATGACAGGGTAAGCTGACCGTTTTCGTTTTCCTCGCGGAGAATATAAAACTCGTAGCGCTCGCCAACTTTGACGACATCTTCGATATTGTCTATCGGCATGTTCGATACTTCTTTGATGGGCACGAAGCCTTCCGACTTGGCTTGCACGTCGACAAGCACCCCATCGCGCTCGATGCGAACTATGTCACCCGTGACAATATCGCCCTGTTCGTATCTCAATTGCAGGGTCTCTTCGAGAAGTTTCTCGAACTCTTCTCTGAGAGAGTTTTGATCTACCTGTTGCTCCGACACTGAGTTTTTTTCTCCTTTGACCTTTAAAAGTTGTGGCATTGTTGCTCGAACCTCTGAACCGCCTGCACCGGGCAGGGCGGATAAATGACTCGCTCGCCTGCGTCAGCTGGCCCCAATTGGGTCCAACCCGACGAGATGGTTCGAAAGATCTCCACATCACGGCGAAAGTACAAATATAGAATAATGGTTATTGAGACTTCAAGAGATGTCCTTAACGTTTTTGTGATCCTTTTTTATTCACAAAACTCATTGGAATGTGCTCACATTCCTGTCAAGAGGACGCTCGCGGGTGATCGCAAGCCTTCATCCGCCTTTGATCTGCTGCCAAAATGCCGAGATTCTTCATGCGTTTTGACCGGATCCCCATCCTTTATACATACATCAGGATCAACAGCACATATCTTGAGATTGGCTGCCGATGCCACTCTCAGCTAATTTGACTGGCGCGGCGGCGAAGTTACGACGAACAAGACCAGCCATATATCTCGATCGCATACAGCATACCGAAAACATAGACAAAACGATTTCTTTCAATAGCCGCGCCTTGTAAGGTTTTTCATAATGCTCGCCTGGTCAATTTCATTGACTATAATTGCC
>JAJPJO010000335.1 GCA_021324135.1 Pseudomonadota bacterium | reverse complement strand
TATGACAACTCCGCAGTGTTTACAACGCGGGAAATCACCCTGCCAGTTCTTTGGCATGACATGACCGTTCAGCTCACATTGCGTAGCCTTGCGGGCGCTGCCCGACAACATGCCGCCCAGTGCCGTAGCAAATCCGCTGAAGAAGCCGCCTATCTTGCGGAAAAGACCGACATGCGGAGCTGCCTCCTTCTGCACCGTCACCTTCATGGCTTTGATCTCATGGTGGGTGATTCGAGTCGGGCGCTTGGGCGTCTGTTGTTCCGGCTCCAGCCCAGGCTGCAGTCCCCGCTTCTCATGAACCATATCAATCAAATCCTGACGCTCAAATGACGGATCGTTCTGATCGGGGTTGCGCTCCGACCCCGAATCTGAAGCCGATTGGTTGCCACCGTAGCTCATCACAAGACCCCTCCGGAAAAACTTAGTAAGGAAATTTAAATTCGGCAGATAGACGTAAGTGCGCCCACTAATCCTAATTTAGCAGGTTTCCACCATGACCATATGGTACCCCAATAACCAATGATTGGTGAAACGATGCCTCTATCAATGGATATCATGCCACGAGACTAGTCATAATTGACGCTTAATGCAGATCTGATTTAGCTGAACCTGGCTGTTACCAGCTTGAGGGTAAACTGAAAATAATTTGCTAGAGACTGAACAGCGCTGATGGAGATGAATCATGGGTAAAACTGTCGGAATCGACTTGGGAACCACTAATTCCGTGGTTGCGGTAATGGAAGGCGGACGAGCCACGGTCATACCCAACTCCGAAGGCGGTCGTACCACACCATCTGTGGTGGCATTCAACAAGACCGGCGAGCGCCTGGTCGGGCTGCTGGCGCGCCGCCAGGCGGTGGTCAATCCGCAAAACACCATCTATTCGATCAAGCGCTTTATCGGTCGACGTTATGACGAGGTCGCCGAAGAGCTGCGCATCGTTTCATATAAAGTCAAGGAGGCACCCGACGGCGGCTGCAGAGTAGCAATCAAAGGCAAGGACTATACTCCCGAGGAGATCTCGGCGATGGTACTGCGCAAGTTGAAAGAGGATGCCGAAAAATACCTGGGCGAGAAAGTCGAGAGCGCCGTCATCACAGTTCCCGCTTATTTTAACGACTCACAAAGGCAATCTACGAAAAACGCCGGAACCATCGCCGGACTCGAGGTGCTCCGCATCATCAACGAGCCGACGGCAGCCGCACTCGCCTATGGTATTGAAAAGAAAGGATTAGACGAAACCATTTTGGTGTTCGATCTCGGCGGCGGCACATTCGATGTTTCTATTCTCGAGGTCAGCGAGGGGCTTATCGAAGTCCGCTCAACATCAGGAGATACACACCTCGGCGGCGACGATTTCGATCATTGCATCGTCGACTGGATTGCCGAGGAGTTTCAAAAAACTGACACTATCGATTTGAGAAAGGATCCGCAGGCACTGCAAAGATTGACTGAGGCAGCCGAAAAGGCGAAGATCGAGCTTTCATCGGTAATGGAAACGACCATCAATCTTCCTTTCATCACCGCCGATGAGACCGGCCCCAAGCACCTGGACATGCGGCTCTCGAGAGCGAAATTCGATGCCCTGACGAGACACCTGGTGGAGCGCTGCCGCAAACCGGTCGAGCAAGCCATACAAGATGCAAAGCTCGAAATCAAAGACATCAACGAAATCGTTCTTGTAGGGGGATCGACGCGGATCCCGGCCGTGAAGGAATTGGTCAAAGGATTGACCGGCGGCAAAGAGCCCAATCAGAGCGTCAATCCTGATGAAGTGGTGGCAGTGGGAGCCGCATTACAAGCGGGCGTTCTTTCCGGTGAAGTCACCGATCTCGTTCTTCTCGATGTCACTCCGCTCTCCCTGGGCATTGAAACCATGGGTGGTGTCTTTGCAAAACTGGTGGAGCGCAACACCACCATTCCGACCCACAAAACTCAGATGTGCTCGACTGCCGATGATAATCAAACGGCAGTCGATATCTTTGTTTATCAAGGTGAGCGTGCCATGGCCAAGGACAATAAGTTGCTCGGCAACTTCCGCCTCGACGGCATTCATGCCGCGCCACGTGGAGTACCGCGCATCGAAGTCTCGTTCGATATAGATGCCAACGGCATACTCAATGTCACTGCCAAAGATCTCAACACCGGTAAAGAACAAAAAATCACCATTACCGCCAGCACCAACCTCAACAAGGAAGACGTCGAGCGCATGGTGAAAGAGGCTGAAGCGCACGCCAATGAAGACCAGCAAAGACGGGATCAGGCTGAGGTACGAAACGAGGCCGACGGACTGATCTACACAGTCGAGCGCGAGCTCAAAGAAAACGATCAGCATCTCAATCAAGCCATCAAAGATAACGCTCGCGATTTGATCGCCAAAATTCAGAAGGAAATGATGGAGGATGCCGAGACTGAAACTCTGAAGGCAACAATGAATGATATTCGCGGTCTGCTCGTCAGAATCACGCAAGAAGTCAGTGCCGCCAAAGAAAAAGCCCATCAGGAGGCAGAAGCGGCAAAATCCGAGGAGCAATCCACTGAAGGGTCGGCCGGAAATGAAGAAGGCAAGACCGACGAGTCTTCTGCGGCCAAGACCGATACTGATCAAGCTGACAAAGCAGCGGAGCAAAAGGAAGAGGAAAGCAAAAACGGATCGGAAGGAGAAGTCGAAGCCAAGAGCCAGACGGCTGATGAGTCGGGCAAGAAGGAAGACGAGACCTCCGATGCTACCAAAACGGACGCTACGGCGACAGAATAGTGGGTCCTCCTAATTTCTCAGCAGGAGCCGTAAGAGATATGTTTTCTTACTTTATAACCGGAGGCCTCCGTGGCAAAGAAGCGTGAGTTCGTAAAGCGAAGTGCGGTAGCCCACCGCCTCAAAAGGGCAGGCAGATTTCTGGCTGCTTCGCTGGCTGCACTATATTTGGTATCGACTGGTTTTCAGCAATCAGCCGAAGCCAGGCGCATTGTCCAAAACAGTTGTGCCAAACAAGTGGATTTCACCATGCCCGCTGAAGACGAGTTAGGCGAGAAAACACTGCGAGGTCCACAATATGAACCACTCGCTCCGGGAGAAAAGATTCCTTGCACGGTCTGGATAGAAAGACGTCCGATGGCAGCTATGCTGTGCATTCATGGGTTCGGTCTGCATAAAGGCACCTATGATGCTTTTGCCAATGAGATGGCCAAACGAGGCATCGCCACATATGCCATTGATTGTCGCGGCTTTGGTAACTGGGTTCAAAAAGGCCGAGACAGAATCGATTTTGACGGCACCATGGCCGACATCGGCGTCACGCTGCAAGAAATAAAGCGGCTGCAACCCGGGCTCAAGGTTATCGTCCTCGGCGAATCGATGGGTGGTGCTATTGCCATGAAAACGGCCGAGATGTATCCGACTTTGGTTGACGGTTTGATCTCATCGGTTCCTGCCGGCGATCGTTACGATCAAGCCAATTCCGAAATCGGCATTGTCAAACACATATTGCTCCACGGTTGGAAGTCCCCGATCGATGTAGGGCCTTCAGTCGTCGATCATGCGACCAAAAAAGAAGATCTGCGCAGAGCCTGGCTGGGTGATCCGCTTTCTCGTACGAAGGTGACTCCCAGCGAGCTGATGATGTTCCAAAAGTTTATGAACAGCACATTCGAGATGGCGCCTAACATCAAGGAGACCAAGGTTCTCTTCGTGCAGGGCTGCAACGACAAGCTGGTCAGACCGGCCGGCACCTGGAAGCTCTTTCAGAGTTTGGCCACACCGGCTCGAGAAATGGTTCTGAGCAAATCGGCTGAGCATCTTATTTTCGAAGACGGTCAATTCAGCGATCAGGATCTTCATTTTGTCACGAGCTGGATTTCCAAAACGATTGCGCCCATTGATGGCGGCACCGTAGCCAGTACCAAACCTGGTGCAACGATCAGAGTCGCATCTGGTACTAAACCCGGTTCTAGTACCAAAATCGCTTCTAATACCACATCTAATACCAGCACCACCGGTAGCACTGCATCAGGTATCGCAGCGAGTGATACCACGACCGGTACCGCATCCGGTACTAACACCAATAGCAATACCACCAGGAAGACAGCTCTTTCCTACTGGATTGAGCTAAAGCGCAACGGCAAGGTCTTCCGATGCAATAACAAAACTGCCTTCAAATCAGGAGATGCAATCAGATTTCACTTTATGGCTGAGACGGACGGCTATGCCTATGTTGTGCTCGAGCAAGGCAGCACCGGGAAGAGTGCGGTTCTGTTTCCTTCTCAAGACACAGGCAAGAATAATTTTCTGCACAGGGGAGTCGATTATCCGCTTCCCTATCAGGATTGGCTGGCATTCGACGCTCACCCGGGCCTGGAAAAGGTTCGCATAGTCTTCTCCAAGGAACCGATTAAGATGGACTCGAGTTTCAACAAGATCGATAATCGATCCATTGCTTACGTTTCAGCCGATCAAACAGGAGCCAAAGATCTGATCGGCACACGCATGCAACTTTCATGGGATGAGGCTAACCCGGTCATCATGCCGGATGAGGTGGAGAGCAGCGCACTTGCCGCGGCGCCTTCCAGGAGCAGTCAGGTTCGACTCCTGTTCGACCATGCCGATGGTCCGTGCGCCGTCGATGTCGCCCTCTTGCATCAATAGCCATCCACGCAAACATGTAATATAGCTACGCTCAGGGGCACCAGGGGTAATGCCAAAAAATCAGATCGCTAAGTTCCTTAGACAAGCAATCCCAACGAGCTTGGCGGCCCTTTTGCTTCTCAATCTGCATCAGCCACTGTCTTGCCTGGCCAGGGACAACACCAGTCAACCGGCAGTACCCGGCGTCACTTTCACTAAGATTCAAGACCTTGACCCCAACAAAGAATCACCAAACCGGCCGATCAAGCAGAAGTGGGCCGTAATTATCAATCTGTCCAAGTACAAAGAACGAAGGTTGGCTCTCAATGACCCGATGTTGGATGACTGCGGTAAAGAATTTCGCGACTACCTTATAGACGAGCACGGCGGTCGTTTCTCCGCCAAGCATGTTCGGCTGCTGAATAATATGCAAGCAACACGCCAGAACATAATCAACAGTATCGGCGACAAGTGGCTCGGACCGCTGGCCAAACCTGATGATCTCGTCGTTGTTTTCATTTCCACCAATAGCTTTCCGACTACCGACGGCAGTGCATATTTATGCACATACGACACAGCGCTCGATAACGTGTATGGAACCTGCATCTCGATCGGCGATGTTATGGATACCATCCGACAGCACGTCAAAGCCGAGCGCATCGTCCTCGTCTTGCAGGCGGCGTACAGCGGCACGGCACATCTATCGGAAGGCACCAGACAAACAGCCAGGAATTTGAATGTCGACACAAATAAGGTAACGGTCGGAACAGGGTTTATCATCCTTTCATCCAGCCAACCAGATCAGATGAGTTGGGGAAATATATTCTCGAAAAATCTGATCGCCGCTCTCAAAGATAAGGACGGCTTGATCTCGCTTGGTGAAGCGTTTCAAAAGGCAAGAGCTAAGACCGAAGTCGACACCGAGCACGGCCGCAACATGGCCAAGCAGACACCGGTGCTCAAAGCCGATTGGAAAGGACACGCCCTCATAGTGGGCAATCCGGCAGTCGAGGAACAGAAAGACATCCCGCTTGATGTGACCACCTACCTCTCGGCCGAGGCCTATTATTTTCGAGCCAATGATCTGATTACGCAGGGTAAGCTCGATGAAGCAATCGAGCAGTATAAGAGCGCCATCGATGCTGATCCGACCTATAGCGATGCATTAGCAGATTATGGCGCCACCCTGGCCTTGAAGAAACAGTTCGATCAAGCGGCGAGCATGTATGTGAAAGCCGTCAACCTGAGACCCAAAGATGCGCTTTATCGCGCCAATTACGCCCGCATACTGGCTGAGCTGGGACGAGCCGATGACAGCAAGCAACAACTGAAAGAGGCCTATCAAATCAACCCCAGGGATAAAGTTGTGTTGACGGCGCTCGCCAGCCTGGAAATGAAGGACAAGAACAACCAGGCAGCCATCGGTTATCTCCAGGAGGCTCTCAATCTTTATCCGCAATCCTCCGAACTTGCAGATCGATTGAGTTTTGCATTTGCGCAATCGGGTGATATAGCACAGGCGCTGGAGTACGCTCAGAAAGCCGTCGGGCTCGACCCGCAATCTTTATCGGCGCGCCTCAATCTCGGCTCGGCTCTAGTGCTGGCCGGCAATCTCAACCAGGCTACAAAAGCATATATCGAAGCAACCAAGTTAGCGCCCTCGGACGCCAATGCTCACTATCTGCTTGCCAAAACGCTTGCCCGCAGTGGAGATAGAGCGGGAGCTAAAGATGAGCTCCAACTCTTCTTGAACTTTGCCAGTCCATCGGATCCCCGGCGCAAGCAAGCCGAGGAGCAGCTGTCCAGCATGTGATAGTATGATGTTCTGCCTTGTGTACTTTGAGTATTGGAGGCGACCATTGGCCAAACGAAGCTCACCAATCGGGCACTGCCAGTCACCAATCAGCACAGCCACTGCATTTTAAATGATTGAATCGAACGATCCTAAAACAGAAGAGACAAGCTCGGATCTTAACGAGACAAGCGGTGAAGAGCCAAACCAATTGCCCGAGGCAGCCGCCTGGAGCGATTTCGACGAAGGACACTCAAGCGAAACGGCTAAGTTCAGCCCATTGGAGAATTGCGGACGACTGGCTGCTGTAGCGGGTCCGTCAGGACGAATCACGCAAACACTTCCGGCACTGGAGGCCAAGCAAAGCCTGCGCGAACTCGTCCGATTGATGGTTTATCCCTTCACGCGCATGCACCAAATCCCTGTGTTCAGGCGGGTTTGGCTCTACACTGCCCTGATGGGCATATACACGATCTGGGTGCACTGGATCGCCGGACACGGTTTGTCAGGTCAGCTGTTGAAAGAGGCCGGCAATGCTGCATTCATCGGCGCAGTCTTCGGCCTGCTTCTCGTGTTTCGAACGAACTCAGCCTACGATCGCTGGTGGGAAGGCAGAAAGCAGTGGGGCTATCTGGTCAACGACTCCCGTAACCTTGCCCTCAAGGTGAAAACATACGTGCAAGTCCCGCTCAAGGAGAAGATTTTGCTCGGCGAGCAAGTCGTATCATTCGCCTTTGCTTTGAAGCATCATCTTCGCGACTCGCGGCCGCGCAAAAATCTGCCCGGCGTCAAACCGATCAGCCGTATACCTCAAAAGCACCACTTACCGCAACAGGTCGCCCTGAGCATCTTCGAGACGATTTCATCATGGCGTTCCCGCGGTCTGATCAACGACATGACTCTGATGATTCTCGATCCTCACATTAAGGCATTCATGGATATTTGCGGCGCCTGTGAGCGCATCAAGTCCAGCCCGTTGGCCATCTCATATCGAGCGCTCATGCGCCAGGGAATTGCCCTCAATTTACTGATAATGCCCTGGTACATCGTGGCTCAAATCGATCTGTGGGCGGGACTGCCACTGGCTATGGTGGCATCTTATTGCCTCATCGGTCTTGAGGTAATTGCAGAGGATATCGAAGAGCCTTTCGGCACCGGCGGTGATGATCTGCCTCTTGATTTGATCTGCACCAACATTCAGAAATCAGTAAGCGAGATCATGTCTACCTCAAACGACGAAATGGTGCCTCAAACGGAATCGATGGAATTCGATCCTCTCAGGTATACCAAATCCTTAAAGGCAGTCAGGGTGGACCCGCTAAAAGAAGAAGAAGATTAAACCTGTCCTCCTAATTTGTCCGGACTGACCTGTAGCTCAATTACGGGCAATGAAACGCAGCAGCGCAAGGATGGCAGAAGATGAAAAGGATCGTGGTTAGAACCCTGGGAATTCAGAGCATAATCGCTTCGGCTCTCATTCTGTCGGCATGCACATCAAACAAGCAGCCCCTGAGCAGCGACTCCGGCTCCACCCCCACGATAGGACAAAGCTTCTTCTCGCTGCCGTTGTATCCCGGCTCGACCGAGAACAGATCGATGGACATGAGCAATAAGAAATCGGGAACCGCTACAGTCGTTCTGCAAACCGATGACGGCACTGAGCAGGTGAGCCAATATTATCAGGATCAGCTAAAGCGCTCTGGCTGGAAGTTGGCGGGCGTCATGCAAATTGATCGCATGAGCACGATTGAAGCGCAGAAGAATAGCAGCTCGGCTAGTGTTGTAATCGCAGGCGTTCCCGGTGGCAAGACCACTATAACGCTCTCGACTATGATGATGTAGCCGTCCGCATCCACTAATCGAACCTTTGTTCAGACAAGACTGACCCTGTTGCCGCCGCTTTCCATGCAATTTCGCAGGGCTTCAATCGAGCGGGCCACGACCAGCTCGAGTTGCTCGTCCTTGGCACCAACTGTGGTGCCGCCGATGCTGATCGTAATGGCAAACGACTGGCCGTCGTGCCAGATGGTATGGGACTCCATCTTAGTCAACAAGCGCTGAGCAGCCACCTCTGCACCTTCGATTTGCGTCTCGGGAAGGATAATTCCGAAAGTATCATCGCGGCAGCGACCGGCAATGTCGACATCGCGAATTGATTCAAGAAGCAGTCTGCCGGCGCTCAGAACAATTGCATTTTCCGCTCCCAATCCGCTCAGCCGCGAAACCTCCTGAAGATTGTCTATGGCCGCCAGAAGAAGAGATAAATCGCGCTTGTAGCGCCGCGCTCGCCGCACTTCATAGTTGAGGCGTTTATAAAATGTCCAGAAGTTATAGGAGGTGAGGTCGAGCAGAGCGCGACGTTCGATCTCGTCATCGGACAAACCGGGATCTTCAATGGATCGATCGGCGAATAGTTTAGATTGTTCTTTGGGAATGTCGAACTCGGGCAGATTGCTTATATTCCATGGAAATTGATTACGCTCGGCCTGCAGCTCGGCAAGCCGTTTTTGAAAGACCGCCTCTTTCTGCCTGGACTCTTTCGATTCACCGGTGCTCACTGCGTTTGTCCCCATCTTGCTCAGCCATTTTCTTCATCTCATCAGTCACGGCTCGATCGGCACCGTTTTTCTCAGCCGCATCGCCATCATGATGATGAGCCTCCAAAACACTTTTCCATTGCGCATACTGCTGGCTGAATGAGCCGGGCTGGCTTTCACTATCCATGTAATTCGCGACCATGTCTTCTTCTTTGTAATGCGCCGCCGCTGCAGCAGAATCAATTTGGGAATTTTGCTCGAACTCGTAGGCCCGCCAAAACAGCTCGCCGGCGTCCTGAAGCGATTCATAAATCCACTGGATGCGTTTTTTGATCGGCTCCTGATCAAAAGCCTCCTTGTAATTTGAGCTTCGCCACCAGTTTATGGCAAACTGAGCGCGATCTTTGTATGGTACATATGATTTCAGATCAGCAGCCAGATTTTGCCCTCGCTTTTTGAGCATGGATTCATAGTCCATTGCAAATTTTGCTTTCATTGCAGGGCTGACGCGCGCATAACCGGATTTGAGGGCCCGCGGGCTGCGCTCGCCAAACCAGGCATCCTCAACCGTGCTGTCAGCCTTTCGCGCCATCGCTTCCACCTGATCGAGCTCCGGACCAACCCTTACGCTTCTGGTCGTGCCCGCCCCCGAGTTGCAGGCCGAAAGCGAGATGACAGAGGCCACGGTTGCAACAAAGCTTAGTGCAATCATGATCGCTCCGTATCTCAAATTGGGGTGCTTTGTCCTTCTGATCGCCATTCTTCCACTTCAGACCGCCGCCGGCGCAGCTTAAATTATACGGCGAGGCGGAAGCGGAACTGTCAAGATGCTAAGATTATCGCTCCGAGGCTGTTAGCGGCTGGTGGCCAGGGACCATCGAGCCGAAGACGAGATAAGGCAAAGCATGACCGAACCATCAAAAGACATTGCTTCGCTTAAGGCTGGTCAGAGTGTCCTGGTGAGAGTGGAGGCGCCTGAGCCGGGCGGTTACGCAGCAAAAATTATCAACTATGACCTGGATGCTTTCCTGCCGAGCCGGGAGGAGATTGAGATCGGTCAGGTCGTTCCCGCCACATTTGTGTGCATGAACAACAATCGCGCCCTCACCACTTTTGCGTTCACAATCGGCACGACCGAACGGGTGCAATTCGGCTTATCGAGCGAGGAAGAGACGGCCTTTGCCGTTTGGGCAGACTCATACCCGCGAAATTTTCGTTTGCGCCGCGCCGTCGACATTATCATGCCGAGCCTGACCGGCAAACTCAACCATTCCGTACGCTGTGGAGATTATGACATTGCGCGGCTCCTGGACGACATCGAGACAAGCGAGCTGACCGGATGCATCAAAGCGGAGTCTAATGAGGTGCTCTCCCGATCGGCCGCGCTTCTCTTCAAGGGTCGGGTAGTCGGTTGCATATATGGTCGCAAACCGCATTCGCAACTGCCGCTTCTCGAGCAGTCCTTGAAAGCGATGCTCGGCGATTTGAAAATCAACAGCACTCAGTTGCAAGTTTACGAGCTTCCTGAGGAGGTAGTTATATCGATGTCGGCATTGTTCCTCGGCATTCCGGTCGATGAAGCCACCGCCGCCACGAGCGATCCGCAGGTATATCTCGACTCGGTGCTCAACACGCTTCAATCGAAAACCGAGACAGCATGCATCATGGCCTCGACTACCGACAAGCCGTCGCGCTGCCTTGGCTTCGTGTTCGAGGGAAAAACCTTCGGCAGCTATTCGATTGTCGATCAGAAGTTCGACCCGACTTTCGACTCTCTCTTCAATTTTTGCTCAGGCTCAAAGGATGCCCGCGCTCATGCTTATCTGCTTCCCAAGGAGATGACCTCACATTCGGTGCGCTATGGATATTCTCTTTCAGCATTTTGCAAGAATTGAGGCGCGATGCACACGATACAATCAGTCTCGATCGCATTCAAGGGCCGGGAAATCGCTGGCAATTCTGCCGGCGATGTAGTAGATCTTGTAGGTTCAAAAAGCAGAGGATAAACATTTGAGACCCGCATTAAAACAGCACGAAGCACGTGGCACCACGATCGGATCCTGGAGCGACTCGTTGACACTGGATTTGCTCCCCTCAGGAGTGGCGTTATTATCGTTTAATGTCAAAGGCGGTCCTAATCTCCTTTCCTCTGAAGTGCTCAACTACTACAAGGCTTCCCTTGACCTGATCGAAAAAGATGATTCAGTCAAAGCGGTTGTGATCAATTCGCCAAAACCGGATCAGTTCCTGCTCGGGGCCGACATACGGGAAATTTTGAAGTTCGAAAACAGAGGACAAGCAGCAGATTTAGCCAGGCGCGGTCAAGAAAGTTTCAATCGCATGCTTAAGATGAGCAAGCCCTTTGTGGCGGCGATAAGCGGTATGTGCTTAGGCGGCGGTCTGGAAATTTCGCTCTGTTGCGATGCTCGCATTGCCGCAGAAAGCCCAAAGGTACTGCTCGGACTGCCGGAGGTGAGCCTTGGAGTCGTCCCCGGACTGGGCGGAACGCAACGGCTCTATCGAATGATTGGTTTGAAAGTGGCGCTCGAGATGATATTGAGTTCCGAGCCCATATCTTATTTGAGAGCGCTGGATCTCGGCCTTGTAGATGCGATTTGCACGCCCGATCAGTTGCTTGCAGTGGCGGAGGCAAAGGCAATCGATCTGGTTAAATCGAACGGTGCACACCTGGCCGAACGGGCCCGCCGAGAGCAAGAAGTGGAAGAGAAAGAAGGCGGTCTGGCTAAGCGGCAATCGCTTTTGAAGATGTCGGACAGAGCGGTGCGCATAAAGACGCGGGGATACTACCCGGCGCCGCGCAGAGCGATAGAGATAATTCAAACCGGTCTTACAGAAGGGCTTGAGGCCGGTCTTCAGGCTGAGGTCGATGCCTTCGGCGATCTGGCATCGTCGGCAATCGCCAGGCACATGATCAATCTATATATCTCAAAAGAAATGGCAGTGCAAATCGGCAATCGGGCCCTCGAGCAAGCCGGACACGTCACCACCCTCGGTATCATAGGAACGAGCACGATGGGTACAGGCATCGCGGAGCTCGCCCTCGCCTCTGGTGCCAGTGTGCTTTTGAAAGGATCTTCCCCGGAGAAGTCTGCACGCGAAGCTGCTCGGCTCAACAAGAAAATCGAAGTGCTGCGAGGCGAAAAGGACAGCGAGGGTGCGAAAAACGATAGCGCTGACTCGGCGGAGGGCTACCCTCGAGTTTCAGTTGCAGAAACTGATGACGATTTGCGACCGGCGCAAATTATCATTGAAGCGGTCACTGAAGATCTCGATTTGAAAAATAAGGTGATTTATGAGTTGTCGCGTCTGGTAAAAAACGATTGCATCATCGCCAGCAACACATCTTCTTTCGCTGTTTCGAATCTCTCTCAATTTTCCAACCGCGCCGAACGCGTAATCGGAATGCATTTTTTCAACCCGGTCGATCGCATGCCCCTGGTCGAGGTAGTCACCCACGAGCGCACCGATGCCTCGGTGTTGAAGCGTGCCCTGGCACTCGTGGCGCAGTTGGGCAAGGTCTCAATCACCGTCAAGGACAGCCCGGGCTTTCTGGTTAATCGCTTGTTCTGCTTGTATATGCTGGAAGCGGCGCGCATGATGGACGAAGGCGTACCGCTCAATTGGATAGAAGATGTGGCGATAAACTTCGGTATGCCCATACCGCCGATGGGATTGTACGACGAGATTGGTTGGAAGCTGTCGTCGAATGTGGCGGACATGCTTTGCCAGAGGCTCGGCACTCGGCACCTGCCGCCGCCCGTCATGTACCGAACCGTGGCCCTGGGAGATCTCGACGGCAAAAGGACCGGAGGCGGCTACTACAAATTTGACGACAGTGGTCGTCGCACCAGTCTTGATGCCGAGACTTGCAAACGAACTCTCGTCAATCTTGCCGATGAGAAAGCAGATGAAGAAACGCAGCGGCTGATCCGCGATCGACTCTTCTTATCTATGATCGACGAAGCGGCTCGCTGCCTGGCGGAGAAGGTCGTAAGAAAGCCGCGCGACATAGACCTGGCTTTGGTGCTGGGCATTGGCTTCCCACCCTTCCGCGGCGGACTGTTAAGATATGCCGACGACCTGGGCATAGATTATATCGTCGAGCGTTTGGACGAGATCTACCTGAAATTCGAGCCCAAGCGCCAGGTAAGCGATATGCTCCGCAGTCTGCAAAGTCAAAAACGAAGATTTTACGGTCTGGCGAATGCCTGAGCCAAAACCCGGACAAAAAATGCATGGCTTTTGTTGACGAGACCCAACGATCAGCCCTTCTCAAGCGAGCGATGGATGCGCTTGCCGTCAGTGATGCAGCCCGCTCGCACGAGATATATCGGGAAATCGTCGACAACTTGCATAAATTGTGCAATAAGAATCAAAAGGAGATAGCCAGCGAGCTTCAGCAGCTGGCAAAATCGCTGGAGAGTGAGGGCAATGCCGACATGGCCTTCGAGTTCAAGCAGCGGACTTGCGCCGTCATGCTCGAGATTAGCATGGAAGACAGGCGCCGCAATCGTCCCGAAGGACTGATGGCAAAGAGCGGCACTGCAGAGGGTTCTTCAGGACGTCCGGCTGAAACAAGCTTCGCTCCGCTCAATACCATATCCGGTACCGTTCCCAAGCCGGCCTTACCGGTGAACAGCGATGTTGACACCGGCGAGTTAGATACAATCCCGGCAATGACACGCGGCTCGACGACAGCCGCTCCGCCAGCGGTAGCACCATCAGCGGTGCAACGTCAGGTTCAGGAAACCGGCACTGCATCCGATGCGCCAAGTGATATAACGCGCTTGCAAAGCTCTGCCACTGCCATTGATACCGCTCTTCCGTTCCTGAATGTCGAGTATCTGTACATCGGATCAGCCGATTATGAGCGCGATGTGAACTTCTACCTCGAGACACTGGGCGCTCAAGAAGTCTGGAAGTACGAGCGCTTCGGCTCCCGCATAACCGCTCTCAGTCTTTGTGCGGGTCCTCTCATCCTGCTTGCCGATCACCGAAGCGCACCGAGTTGCCAACCGGTATTCCGGGTATCGGATTTGAGCGCGACGGCGCGCGAGCTGACCCAAAGAGGCTGGAAACCTCTGGCGGGACCTTTTGGTACGCCTAATGGAGAGGCCTACAGTTTCGAAGATCCGAGCGGCAATCGCTTTGCCATATTTGAGGTGGATGAAACGAGCACAGACAGAGCTTATTACGATCCGACAGACAATGACTGACGGCGGCGAACTCAATCGCAGGTAACCACGATTTTACCGATCTGCTGATTGGTTTCCATATACCTGTGAGCCTCGGCAATCTGATCCAGCTTGAATTCCCGATCGATCACCGGCGTGTACGCGCCACTCTCCAGGCGTGCCGAAATAAACTCAATTGAGCGCTTTAGCTTGACGGCATCATTTGTAATTTGAAACATCGTGTAGCCTCGCATGTTTAACCCCTTCTTCAATGCGATTTGAAGAGGAAACGGCGTCCGCGCCAGGCTCAAAGCACCATAAACGATCATCGTGCCTTCATATTTGGTGGCTTTAGCAAGCTCGACCACAAGCGGCCCTGCCACCGCATCAAATACCAGATCAACGCCCTTACCTGCAGTCATGCCCCGCACTTTCTCAACCAGATTTTCCGATTCGCTCACTACCACCTGATTCGCTCCCTGCTCCAGCAAAACATCCTTCTTGCTCTGGGAGCGAGTGGTGGCGATCGCAATCGCGCCGACATCTTTTGCCACTTGAATGGCTGCCAGTCCGACACTGCTGCTCGCTGCCGTAATCAAGACGACCTGACCAGACGACAAGCCTCCAATTTCGACCAGTGCCCCATAGGCGGTCAGATACTGCATCCATATGGATGCCGCTTGAGCGGGCGTTAGACCCTCAGGCACTTTGGCCACCGCCGAGGCAGGCACAACCGCTTGCTCGCCGTAGACACCATAGCGGCTCTGAGAAAAGCAAGGAATGGTGCTCACATAATCGCCCACGCTTAAACCGTCCACGCCCTCACCGATCGCATCAATGAAGCCTGCCGCCTCATATCCGATGCGCGAGGGCAGCTCGGGCACTTCAAGATAGCGGCCTTCATGAAACAAGATCTCGGCTCGATTCAAGCCGATTGCTTTTACAGCCAGACGTATCTCACCCGGACCGGGCTTTTCCAGATCTACATCCTCGATTTTCAACACCTCAGCCGGACCAAGTGAATGAAATCTGACAATCTTTGGCATTTGCAATTCCCCATGCCTGCTAGAATAGTTGATTCCGTGCGCCGCCTGAGGATTATCGCATGTCTCATGCAATCATAGTTATTGGTAGCCTGAGTCTCGACATGGTTTTTGAGGTACCAAGAAGACCAAACAAAGGCGAAACAGTCAAAGGCATGTCCTTCAGCACCTTCGTTGGTGGCAAAGGCAACAATCAAGCTCTAGCTGCTGCCAAAGCCGGGGCGACGGTGTCCATGGTGGGACGAGTCGGCGATGACCAATATGCCGAGCCAATCTATGAGACCCTGAATCAAAACGGAGTTGATGTCCGCTTTCTCACAAGAGACCCGCGCGTTGGCACCGGCCTGGCGAACATATATATAGATCCGGAAGGCGACAACAGCATCATTATCGTTCCGCGTGCCAATGATGAGCTCAGCCCCGATGATGTCGATCGCGCCGCCGATCTGATCGCGGCGTGCAAGGTAGTTGTTCTACAGTTGGAAGTGCCGATGAAAACTGTTCTTTACGCGGCGAAAAAATGCAAAGCAGCAGGCAAAACGGTATTGCTGAATCCGGCACCTGCACCCCCGGACGGGCAACTCTCGGACGAACTTCTCGCCTGCATTGACACACTGATTCCAAATCAGTCGGAGGCCTCGCTCTTATCTTCCATGGAAGTGGGCAGTCAGACCTCGGCAATCGAGGCGGCCAGGCATTTGCAAAAGC
>JAJPJO010000514.1 GCA_021324135.1 Pseudomonadota bacterium | reverse complement strand
CTGTCCTCAAGAGGGTTTCCTGCATATGCAGAACGACTGAAAGCATTATGCAATTTGCGACAAAGAAGTCCCGGCTCGATCGAAAGCGAAGCACATCGTGCCACCGCCTATGGTGCAAGCAATCATTTAATCCTGGCCTTGATCAAACGCTACGGTCTTTGCGGAGCGGCCGATTTGCCGGGCGCCATCAAGGAGCTTGATCAGGCAATCGACTCAGGCTCAGCAGAAGCTCTGGTGGTTAAAGCCCTGTTCAAGTCGGACTTCGACTACGGTCAACCAAATGCCGAAGAGACGGCGCAACTGTTCCTGAAGGCAGCTATAAAAGGTCATCCCTACGGTGAGTTCGGCATCGGCGCTTCCTATGCACGCGGTATCGGTATCAAGCAAGATATGAGCGAAGCGATCAAATGGTTGAGCAAATCAGCCGACCAGGGTGAGTGTGAAGCTCTCGAGATGCTGGCCAACTGCTACTGCGATGGCAGAGGGGTGGCGGCGGATAGAAACAAGGGGATCAAGCTTTTCGAGGCGGCTCTGGAAAAGGGACTTCCCAATGCCGCCTTCGATCTCGGCACCATATACAGTGCAAGCCCTTATCCCGATATAGCCGAGGATGCCGCTGCGGCGCAGAAGTTTTATGAACAGGCGGCGAAGTTCGGTCTTCAGGAAGCCAATTACGAGATCGGACAGCTGCTGAATAGCTCCGATCCCGATAAAGCGGCGAAGTACTACAGGCTGGCTGCCGAAAAGGGCCAGATGGCATCGCAACTCGAACTAGGCCACTACCTCAGACAACAAGATGATCTGGATGGGGCAGAGAATTTCTATAAGCTGGCCAAAGTACAGGGCAGTGAAGATGCCGACGACTCCTTACATTTTGTCGAAATCGAGCGTGCAACGGTCGGCAAAACCGGAAAGAAAGACAGACTGGTGGTGGCCGCGGCCAAGATTGAAGCGGGGACGACAATCACCGGGGATCTCGTGAAAACCGTCACGCCAGCGGAGAAAGGGGATGAGAGTGCCGAGAGCATCGATGATGGGGTTGTTACCGATCCGGCTCCCATACTTGGCATGGCGGTTGCAGATGACGTGGAGAAAGGCGACTATATAAAAATGGACAATCTCGAGATTCCCGACAAGAGCAAGGAATCTGATCCTGACGCCGATGCCGGTACCGATTAGCAAAGCTCGCCTCAGCTGGTCGGCAGAAATTTTTGCAACTGTGCATCAATCTTTGCAGTTACTTGTTCGCTTTCCTTCCACAAAGCTTTTGCCAATTCGAGGTCGAGGGCTTGCTTAGATGAAGCAACCTGGCGTTCCTTAACGAAGTATTTGCCTGAGACGTTCGCCACATCAGGAGACGATGCCAGATAGACAATAGTTCTGGCGCCTTCTTCGCAACTGATGCCGAAGGTTCCCGTAACGACATTGTAGATTGAACCCATGAACCCGTTGTTCGCACCGAATCTGGTGGCAACAACCCCGGGGTGCAATGCATTGACGGTGATCCCTTTTCCGTCTAAACGGCGGGCCAACTCAGCGGTAAACAGCAGGTTCGCAAGCTTCGTATTCCCGTAAGTGAAGTAGGCGAAGTTATTTCGTTTGTCAATCAGAGCTGAACGATTGAGCCGGGCACGCTGGTGGGCCGCCGACGATACATTGACGATGCGAGCCGGGGCGCTGTTCTTGAGGAGGTCGAGAAGCTCGAGTGTGAGCCAGAAATAGCCGAAGTGGTTTAGCGCCCATGTCATCTCAATGCCGTCGACGCTCTGATCGTTTCCAAAGAAAATTGCTCCGGCGTTATTTACCAGAACATCTAATCGATCGTACTTCTTTCTGAATTCTCCGGCTAGTTTGAGAACCTGCCAGCGGCTGGACAGATCGGCCACCAGATAGCCTAAATCGCCACCGCCATTGGTGTCGGACATCTTCTTCAGTGAGTTCTTGCAACGTTCGTCACTGCGCCCGACAATGACAACATCGCCTCCCATCTTAGACAAAGCAACGGCAGCCGCCTCACCGATGCCGGCGGTGCCACCAGTGATGAGGCAGCGTTTCCCCCTTATGTCCAACCTCGGTCCCCCTTATCTCTGATCACATTTATCTTCCCTTGACCGGAGCATCTTACAGCACATCATTGCCTGGTTCTATTTCCTGAGGGCAATCGCCACCAGCGATCGTGCGGAGACTTCATCCAGCCTTCAGCCAATCTCCTGCCCCCACACCCCTAATGAAAACACAGAGATAGTTAGAAAAGCTCGATCGTTACATCAAAGTTGAAATTGCGCACGCTATCGGCGCACATTGACAACACACCTCTGTATACTCAACAACCCGATCGCATATTCATAAGTTTGGCAAATACCGGTCGTAATTATATCTTCAAAGTGCGCGTGTCTGTTATCCTAAATACGATAAGGCGATCAAGGAGACGGAAACGAGCGGAGCCGGATCGGCGCAGACAATATTGCCACAGGCCGTGCTCGTCAGAGTTATGCAAGACAAAAGCAGCAGATGGAACCATCTCAAGGCGGACGCAGACTATGCCGCGCAGTATGGCAACTATGGCGAAGCGGAAATGCTCTGGCGTCGAGCCTTGAAAGAGATCGAGGATTTTCCGCCCGACGATGCGCGCATCCCGATTACGCTAGACAAATTGTCCGAGATATTATGCCACCAAAAGAAATACCAGGAGTGCGAGCCACTGCTGCAAAGATCGGTAGAGGTACAGGATAAGAACGGCGGCGATCGAGAGACGCTGGCAACAACATTATCAAGCCTCTATAACATTTACTCAAAACTCGAAAAGCCCGAAGAAGCTGAGGAAGCCTGCCGCCGCGTGTTGCATATTTTGGAGTCCCGGCGGACGGATGAAGACGAGCGACTGGCCACTTGCTTGTATGATCTGGGGAAATTCGTGCACAGCAAGGGAGAATTCAGCGAAGCGGAAGAGCTCTACAAGCGCGCTTTGGCGATTCGCGAAAACTTGCTGGGACCCGATCATATTCTGGTTGCCGATTCACTCTTTGCGCTCGGCTGCCTTCTTGAAGATGACGATCGCTGGACTGAATGCGAACCGCTTTTCGAGCGCTGCATCGGCATTAGAGAACACGAGTTAGGCGCATCGCATCCCGATGTCGTGGGCGCTATGGGCACCCTGGCGAATCTCTATTTAAAGGAAAATCGCTTGCTTGATGCCAAGGCGGTCTATGAAAAACTCTGGTTCGTAATCGACAAAATTCCGGAATCTCGACAAGCAAATCTCGTTCCATACATGCTGGGCATGTCGGAGATGTATGAGATGCAAGGTCATTATCCCGAGTCCGAGCAGCTTTTGAACCGGGTTCTCAGGATTCAGAGAAACAACCTCAATCTTGAGGAATTCGAATTGCTCCCCACATACGATCGCCTGGCGAAGACAGCCATGCTGCAAGAAAAGTACGCCGAAGCGGAGGACTTGTACTTGCTTTGTCTCTCGGCCCGCGAAGATGTGCTCGGCCCCGAGCACGCCGATGTGGCCGATACGCTCGATCGATTGGCCGCTCTTTATTTTGAGACCGAGCGCCATGACGAGGCCGAGCAGATCTGCTTGCGCTCTACTGAGATTAAGGAACGCAGTCATATATCCAACAATGAAGACGTGATCAACAGCTTGAAGAGCCTTGATGCCGTGTATCGAACCCAGGAAAAGTATGATGAGGCCGAGAGCGTTCTCATCAAGCTTTTTATTCTGCAAAAGAAATTATTCGGTACCACCAATCCTGATACCGCAGACAGTCTCGCCAATTTAGCGCTCGTTTATCAAAAGCAAGACAGATTGGATAAGGCGGATTCTCTCCTTCAAAAAGCGCTCGATATCAAAGCGGATGCCGTCGGCTCCAACTCACCTGAATTGCAGTCGCTGATTTCGAACCTGGCTGAGTTGAAGGAGCAGACCGGCGAATATCGCGCCGCGCTCGAGCTGTGGCAGCGCCTGGAGAAACTGTATAAAGTTTCATTTGGCGAACACCATCCCAATGTTTCCGACGTCCTCGATCATACGACTCGCTGCTATCAATCATTAGGCAAATTCTCCGATGCCGAAGAGTCGGCGATCCAGTCGCTGGCATTGCGAGAGCATGCTTTTGGCGAGGACCATCCCAAAGTGGCCAACAGTCTTTGTGAATTGGGACAGTTGTATTTCGAGCAAGGCAAATACGAAGAAGCGGAACGCAATTTCAAACGCGCCTTGAAGATGCAACTGGACATTCTCGGCGACGATCACGAGCAAGTGGCTACGACCTACAGCAGGCTTGGTGCGCTCGCCTACCAGCAGAAGCACCTCGACGACGCGCGCGAGTATTACGAAAAAACCTACAAGATTCGCAGCGAACGCCTGCCGCTCGATCATCCGGATGTCTGCGTCGCATTTGAGACTGTCATCAACATAATGATGGCGCAGCAGGATTACGACGATGCCGAGAATCTGTGCAAACGCGTTATGGCTCAGCGCTCGCGCAAGCTCGGCTCGCGTCATATCGAAGTTTCCATAGCCATGTCTACTCTGGCGAACATTTATCAGGAGCAGGGTAAGCACGAACAAGCCGAGCCTCTGTACAAACAAGCCATTGATGTGTACACGATGGCCCGCGGGCGCGAGGGCATGATTCTGGCCAATATGCTTGACAGTTATGCAAAGACTCTGCGCGAGCTGGGTCAAAAAGTAAAAGCAGCGAAAATGGAAACGCGCGCTCGAGCCATAAAAGACAACTACCCCGTGAAGACTATCGACGAGAGAGTGAAAACGCAGCCGCTTCGCTGAATGTCAGTTTCCGTCCTTGCGCATTTTCATGAGAGTGGACCAGGGATCGCCGCCGGATTTTCCGCTCGAGGCAGCCGGATGGTCTTTATGATGTTTCGGCTTTGGCTCGGCTTCTTTGCTGCCGGGCAAATTAGCCGGTTTGTGAGCGACGTGAGGCTTATGATGAGGCTTTGAAGCCTCGGCGGAACTGTGCCCCTCGCCATGCGACGGCTTGTGAACGGCTTCGCTTTTCAGACCAGGATTGGCCGTATGGGCAGGATTGTTTGCATCTGTTTTGGCTACGGTTTCGCCAGTGCCACTACCGGTGCTACCAGTGCCTTCACCTTGAGCACTTGTTTGACCGCCGCCTGAGGTAGATGTCTGCACCGTATTTGGTGCAGTCGGCTTGCCGGCATTGTTAGCACGCAATATCAGGAATCCCATGCATACGGCGAAGGTGAGGGAACAGCCGGCCAGGGCCCAGGGCACCCAGTGATAACGAGAATGAGCCTGTAGCTGCCGTTCGCGCAATCGAGTCGCGGTCTCTGCTTGAGGATTCGCGGGAAGACCGGCTGCTTTGCGCTTCCAGAGCTCATCCATCTGATTGAGACTGGACGGGCTTAGCTCCGGATCAGCAGGATTGGCCGTCTCTGAAATCGGATCGGTAGTCTGCTGCCGAGTGTTTCCTGCAGAAGGCGACGCACCGCGCGCCCATCGTGACTGCTGGTTTCCAGTCGAGATGTCGCCTGTCTCGGCGCTCGGGGCATTTGGAATTTGTGAACCGGACTGCGAGCCGACGATTGACCCGCCGAAATGAAGGATGTATTCGCTGCCGGTGCGATCCAGTTGCCCGCTCAGTCCGCCGATCAGATCGCTCTGCAATTGACCGACAGATTGATAACGGTTGTCCGGCTTTTTCTCCAGAGCTTTCAAGATCGACTGCTCGACCTTGATGGGAACGAAGACATTCGGGTTGGCATGCGCGAAGGGTGGCGGCTTCTGCTGCACATGCGCCTGGATAAGCTCATAGACGGAGGTCGCTTCGAAAAACGGATCTTTACCGGTGAGCATCTCATACATGACGGCTGCCAGAGAATAGATATCGGAGCGGGCATCGCTGGGCTCGCTCATCGCTTGCTCGGGGCTCATGTAAGGCGGGCTTCCCCAAATTTCGCCCGCCCTCGTCAGTTTGCGTCCGGCTTCCTCCAGTTTGGCCAGCCCGAAATCCACAACCTTTACAAAGTCGTCTTCATTATCGATGAGCATGATGTTGCCGGGCTTCAAGTCACGGTGGATCACACCCTTCTTGTGGGCATGCTCGAGGGCGCTCATCACCTGCACTGCGATGCGCGCGAATCGGTTCAATGTCAGCGGACCCTCCTCGTGCAGCAGGTTCTCCAGACTCTTGCCGCGCAGCAGGTCCATGACGATGTATGGCTGATCGTCCGGCCCGAATATGCAATCGAAGACGCTGACTATGTTCGGGTGGCTGAGAGCACAAAGCGTATCCACCTCACGAAGGAATCGCTCGCGCACGGTCGAGTGCGTATCGACCTGCAAACGAATCGTTTTGATTGCCACATAGCGGTTGACGCGCAGCTGCCGAGCCTTATAAACGACACTCATGCCGCCTGTGCCAAGAATATCTTCGATGAAGAATCTGCCATCGATTGTGGTGCCAATCAACGGATCCTTATTGACTGCTTGATCCACTCGAGCAGGCTGTTGTCCTGGATCTGTATTGATATCGCTATTCACGACCTTCGACCAACATTGCCGCCATTCCTATTCTGCTGCCACCACCACTCATTCTCTCAGTCCTTCAGATTTATTTCTCAGTTCTGTTCTCAGCCGCCGGGTCCTTGTTGTCCTGCCGGACCGCCGCCGTTCCTAAATCGACGCATCATCTGGCCAGGTCCGGTTCCATCGCCAAAGCGAAACCGTCTTCTGCCCTGCCCGCCCATTCCCGGCGAATTACCGCCAGGTCCTTGCTGTCCGGCATCAGGGGCGGGACCGGCTGCGGTCAATCGGCCAAGCACATCATTGCCTGTATCGAGAAACAGCTCATGGAAGTAGTCGCGCATACGATTGTAGGCCGGCTGCTCCTGGCCCTTGCGCAAATCGCCGTTGATCTCCTCCTTCATGCCCTCCAACCTCTGGAAAGCGCTTGGATTAGTGCGCTGCAAGCTCTGCAGCTCTTTCAGCGTGGCATGAAAAACGCTCAGCACACTCTTGCGTCCATCCGGACTTGAAATCAGTTGATCGTATGTGAGCGGTCGCCCGCCGACGGATTCTCTCAGGGTGTAGCCCTGACTGCTCCAGGATTTGCCGCGCACCGGCTCGAGCGTGTGACCTGTAGCTGTGCGCTTGGCGATCGCCACTTGTTCTTCCTGCTCTGTCAGCTTGGTCTCGATAAAGGCCAGCTTCTTGCTTAATGCAAATCCTGTTGTACCCGCTTTGACCGCCGCTTCCGATTCATCGAAGAGCTGCTCGAACGGCTCGACGTTCGTTCCATGAGCGCGCAGCTTCTCAATGCGCTGGCATAACAAAATGCGGCGCTCCTGCTGCGGGCCCGGCTCAACATCAGGCATTTCCTCAGGCTTAACATCCTCCAGATGAATTCCTGACAGGAAAGCAGTCGGGGTTATCTTGCCATTGCCATACTCGAGGAGCGATTTCTTGGGTATGACAATGAACTTACCCTCCGGCCCATGCTGAGCGAAGAGCACTTTCACCTTCTCAATCTGATTCGGAGCGGCATCGACAAGCGCCTTGGAAAGGAAGGCAGCATCGATCTTCAGATCTTGCTCCGTGGCGCTTGGAGCAGCGTCGGACAATACGGTAACATCCGGTCCGGCGCCAATCACCTTAACACCGCGATACTTATTGTTCGATTCTCGCAATACGGTGGCAAGCTCGGCGGCGCTCAGATGTGAGCTCGAGTCCTGGGGGGCCGCCGTCGCAGCAGCGGCGGAAGGTTTGGCCGCTGCACCGCCGGTGGTGGCTTTTTTCTCCTGGGCGCCGGCCGGCGAGGCAATGCCAATGCTCAAGGAAAGGCACAAAACAGTGGCAAGAACCGATATGGTTCCTGATAAGGTCCTGTTCTTTTTGCTCCTCGCCATCCTGCTCCCCGCCTTGGCTATCATTTTACAGTCATCGCAAATCATGCGCCTGTCGAGCATTATGCTCACCGGCTATGAAGAATGCGTGAAGACTGCATATTTTGCATATATTCCAGAGACCAAAGCTACCCCCCAGTATGAATACACATCGGATTTAAGAAGGTTCCTTGCCTTCTCCTTCACTTGTCTCTTTTCGTTTCTCATGCCATTTTTTCATCATCTCGCGGCGCATGCCCTCCGGACCGCGAACCATGGCATGACGTAAAGCCTTGCGCTGAGCCGGTGTAAGAGATTCCATCATCTCGATGTGGCTGCCGATCTTGATGGTTTCGATGTCTGATTTTAGAGAGCTGACCTGGTTTTGCAAACGTTTGACCGCTTTATCGTCAATGTTCTCCCGGGTAAGCTGGTCTTTCAAGTGCCGCATTGCTGCGTGCAACTCGACCATCTTTGGTCCGAGCCGATCCATGGTTTGATTCTTGAGCTCGTAGATTTTTTCGTACTGCTCGTCTGTAAGTGCGTTCTCACCACTCAATGCATGCATAAACATGCCTCCATGGTGGCGTCCGTGCTCCCATCCGCCGGGTCCTCCCGGTCCGCCGTGCCCCCGTCCGGGACCGCCCGGACCACGCCCGTGAGTCATAAGCATCATCTCTGGCGGGGGAAAAGGCGCCCCCATCATCTGAATGCTTACGCCTGCGGGGGGCCCGCCCGCTTCATCATCAGAAGGCATGGGCGGAAGCATTGGAATACCATCGGG
Organism: Pseudomonadota bacterium; assembly: GCA_021324135.1. Lineage (GTDB taxonomy): Bacteria > Cyanobacteriota > Vampirovibrionia > Obscuribacterales > Obscuribacteraceae > JAJPJO01. Next base: position 21,485 of record JAJPJO010000514.1, on the reverse strand, counting down.
TCCTATCGGCACATTAACGGCAATCTCGCCTCCCGGGCCCTCGTCGGACTCATCAATCATCATCATTTGCGCCAGGCCGGGCTGGGCGACCGCAATGGAAAAAGCCGCCGTAGCAGCCAGACAGAACACTGATTTTTTCATGGGCTTCAACCCTCTACTAAGGGAGTCGGATACTTTCTAAGACGTCCATGGCCGAAAAAAGTTCAATCCTTAACCAAATTTGTTCCCAGTTTTAGGTTCGCGTGACTCCATATATTCATTTATTCCTACCAAGATCCGATAATCTATTTTTCTGTGATATTGAACAAACGGGAATGCACATGCAAGACATGCAAAACTCCTCACAGACCAGGAAAACGGCAGGCACGGCGGAGAGAATGGAAAGCCCTGAAATCGGCAAAAGCTTTGCCCAGAAGGGAGCGACGCAAAAGGCCGGACTTTTTCGCTGGGTGATTATGGGTCTGGCTTTTCTGGTCACCCTGATTAATTATCTGGACCGCTCTGCGATCGCTTACGCCATAAGCTCCATCAAGGCGGACTTTGGCTTGAGCGATGCTCAGTTCGGCTTCATTGCCGGCGCTTTCGCCATCGGGTACATGATCATGACGCTCGGCGGCGGCATTCTCGTCGACCTGTGGGGAGCGCACCGGGTCTGGTCGGTAGCCGCTCTGCTCTGGTCGGGCTGCACCGCCTTGATGGGTGTAGCCAGCAACTTCCCGGTAATGTTCTGCTTTCGGACAATGCTGGGGTTGGCTGAGGGTCCGCATTTCCCTTCTCTGACAAGAGTAGTGGCCGATTGGCTTCCGAAGGAGGAGCGCGCCAGAGCTACCGCCATCGGGCTTGCAGCCGTTCCCTTCGCTCAAGTGATTGGCGGGCCGCTGATCACCACCCTGATTACATCATTCGGCTGGAAAACGATGTTTTTCATTCTCGGCTCAGCCGGAATAGTCTGGGCGGCAATCTGGTTCGTGGTCTTTCGAGACTATCCTGAAAACAGTCGTTTTGTATCGGATGAGGAACTTTCCCTGATTCGATCCGGCTCGCACATCGACAGAAGCCGAACACATCAGGAGATAAGGGCTCACCACCTCAAGGCGGGAAAGACCACCTGGCGATTCATTCTCTTCAATCCATCCTTGATGGCGAACAATTTTGCCTTCTTCTCATTCGGTTATCTCTTGTTTTTCGCTCTCACATGGCTGCCCTATTACCTTGAGAAGTCATTCCATCTGAATCTCAAGCAAGTGGGCATCTTCGTCGTGGCGCCATGGCTTACGGCCGCCGTGCTTCTGGCTCTGGCCGGCGTTCTCTCGGATTATTTATTGGCAAAGACAGGCAGTATGCGGGTGGCTCGCTCACATATGATCTGGATCTGCCAGCTCATATCCGGACTTTGCTTTATTCCACTGCTCTTCTCCCACGACTTCAACATCTGCCTGAGCATGATCTCTTTAGGCGTCGGATTCGGACTGATGCCCAATGCCGCATTCTATGCATTAAATACCGATCTGGCTAAGGATCGGGCCGCCACCAGCCTCGGGCTCATGGATACCTTCTTTGCCCTGGCCGGATTGCTCGCTCCAATCTTGACGGGATGGCTTTGCGACTTAACAGGAAACTTCCGCGCCGCCTTCTTTTTGCTGATCTTCTTCACCCTGTCGTCTGTGTTTGCCGTCTTGCTCTTTCAGAAGCCGGACAAGGAAAAACCTCTGCCGGACTGAGGGGCGATCAGTGAAATTCAATTCTCCTGCGCGAGCTGATCGGCGATTTCCGGTCGGCTCTGATCTTCGATTTTCTTGTGCATATCCTCGAGCATCTGGCGCGAGAAGTCACTCGAGTGCTCGATCGACATTAAACGTCCTCTCAAGTCCGATAACTCATCCTCGAGGTAGTGAACTCTTTGCCTTAATTCTTTTATCTCTTGACTGCCGGTCTTTTTGCCGGCAATGCGATCGGCGATGGAAAGCACCAGGGGGCGAAAAACCAGCACACCAAGGACAAAAGGCAGCACAATCAGAGCGACTATCCCCAGGACTATTGCAATGACTTCCATCCACACCGCCTTTCGCTAACATCCTGCTCTGAGCAGCCGCTACGATTCTCTTCTGTCGTCGCATGCCCGCAGGCGTCAGTTACCTCATTCAATGTACACCAACTCCACCTGACAAGCGCCAATAAGTTAATCTTCGCTTAATTCTAATGAAAAAGTCCATTTGAAGATCGTATATATTTGTCCCCATTGCTCGACGGGCGCCACGATCCGGATATTGGTGGCGAGAGCGCCAATGCCAATTTGATGCGCTATTAAGATGCTCGAACGAGAATGGATCTAAGCGATTAGTAATGGTTTTACATATGGTGCCGATGTCCAGCGTAAAGCTATCTCGAATATTATCTTTCGCCTCCGTCTTTGCCTGCCTGCAATGCACTGGTATTACTTATGGTGAACCGGCCATGGCCATGGATGCACAAGGGCAGGGGGGCGAATCCGCCAGGCACTTCTCCGGGTTCTCTCACAACTACGCCGATAAGTTTCATGGAAGGCGCACGGCATCAGGACAGCTGCACGACAAGACCAAGCTGACCTGTGCTCATCGCACGCTCCCGTTCGGCACTCATCTTCATGTCACAAACCGGCGAAACGGAAAATCTTGCGTCGTGGTAGTGAACGATCGTGGGCCTTTTACACCGAATGTGGTGCTGGATGTCTCAAGGGCAGCCGCTCAAGAACTGGGTTTCACCGGCGGAAAGATTCCGATTGATTGCGTGATCCTGGATAAAAAGACAGTGGCGCTGCTGAGGAAAGAGAGTGCAAACAAAACCCCGAAGGAGCCGACTGAGCTCGCGGCCTTTGAGCGCAAGCCCCAGAAGAGAGTAGAGGGATCCGCAAAGAAAGCAGTCGAGCAGATCGCCAACAAAAAACCGAGCCTGCAAGTCGCTTCTGCCGCTTCCGAACAGCCAGGCGCCAAGCACGACCAGGGCGAATTGAGCGCGATCGGCAAGAGTGCGGAGAAGACATTCCTGCTTGTGATAAACGGTGCCATCGAGTCCCAAGCGCATACAGATTCTGAGGCAACAGCACTCGATGGTAGCTTCGATCCGGGCAAAGCCCTGCGCAAGGTGACCGAAGAAGCTTTGTACCACAAAGGCAAATTAGCCAATAAAACCGGCGCGCTCTAGCACTTGTGGCAGTACAATCAAAGATACGATTGCTCTTCAATCGTATTAGCAATTCTACTCGGCCGCCCGCAGGAGTTTGCCGTGTACGAGCCGGACAAGTATCAGCGGCTAAAAAGTTTTCATAACGTCAAACCTGCATTTGACGGCATTTGGACGTTCATTCGCGTGACTTTGTCGAGCCTGACGCTTTTGACCTGTCTGGGTGTTTGTATATTGACGATGCTCGTTCTCATCCCTCTTTCAAGGGTGCCTAATCTGTCCGTGCTCGAGCACTACAACCCCGGCACGGCAATCTCGCTTTATGACATAAATAACAATTTGATTTGCACGTTTCCTGAGAAGGAAAAGCGCGAGCTCGTTTCCCTGGCTGACATTTCGCCGAACCTGACGCGAGCCGTATTGGCTCAAGAAGATCATTATTTTTACGAGCACCATGGTGTCAGCGCCGAGGGTGTGCTGCGCGCTTGCTGGGCCAATTTAACTGCCGGGCGTCAGGTGCAGGGGGGCTCGACGCTCACACAGCAGCTGGTAAAAAATATTTTTTTTCCCGAAGAAGCCCGCACCATCCCGCTCAAACTTGCCGAAGGGCTCGTGGCTTCTCAGATTGAGCAGCGCTATTCAAAAGAACGCATTCTGGAAATATACCTGAATCAGATTTATTTCGGACAAGGCGCATATGGTTGCGAGCAGGCCGCCAAAACATACTTCGGAAAATCATCAAGGGATCTGAGCATTGCCGAATCCGCTTTCCTTGCGGCTTTGATCAAGTCGCCGGCCATACTCGGCGACGAATCGCATCGACTGACCACCCTCAAGCATCAAAAGAGCGTGATCAAAAAAATGCTCGAATACGACATGATCACCAAATATGATGCCTGGATGGCGGAGCATCAGCAGCTTGTCTTCAAGCGCGCCGAGCCGAGTAAATCTATGAAGCAATTCGTACCCAAGTATCCATATTATTCAACTTATGTCGCCCAGCTCGTCGAATCAAAATTCAACTTCGGCAGACATAAGAGCTTGAAAGTCTATTGCAACCTCGATCCCGAAGCCCAACGGGCGGCCGAGCAGACATTGAATCAATACAAGGGTCGATTGCCGGCCGGGCTCGATCAAGCAGCACTTGTATCGATTCGACTGAACGACGGAGCGGTGGTGGCGATGGTGGGAGGCATCGGCGGCTATCTGGACAATCAGTGGAACTCGGCTGTCCACCCGCATACCATGGGCTCAGCCTTCAAGCCGTTTGTCTATCTTACCGCTTTCGAGCATCGGATCTTCACTCCATCCAGCCAGATTTCGGATGCACCGCTCTCGGTGCTCGATCAGGGCGATGATGTTTGGGAACCGAGCAACTTCGACGGAAAGTATATGGGACTGATCACAGTCGAGCAGGCTCTTGCGTACTCAAGGAATGTTTGCAGTGTCAGGGTAGCCCAGCAAACCGGTATTCCGCCGATTATCGATACGGCGCGCCGAGCCGGAATAAGTGAGCCCCTCGCTCCAACGCTGGCTCTTTCGCTGGGCTGCTCAGCCGCTTCTCCTCTAACTCTGGCTTGTGCATATTCCACCCTTGCCCGCGGTGGTATCTATATGCCACCACACGTTTTACGCAAAATCGAGGACGAGCGCGGGCATGAATTGTGGAGAGAGGAAGAGTCGCATGGAATGCGGGCTCTTGATGCCGAGGCGACAATTCAGATTGTCGAGATTCTGAAGAAGGTTGTTCAGGGTGGAACCGGGACGCATGCACGATTAAACGGCATAGCTTGTGCCGGGAAAACCGGCACCGCCAATGATGCCAAAGATCTGTGGTTCGTCGGCTTTACTCCAAACCTGGTGACCGCCGTCTGGACGGGAAACTCCGAAAACAAATCCGTAAAAGGTCACAACGTAACCGGTGGGACGATTGCCGCCGTTATGTGGCGGAAATACAATCAGGAATATTACACAACGCATGAAAAGCCGCATGAAACTCTGATCGCATCAGATAACAGCAAGCTCGATCCGCTCAAGTCCGTCGATCAAAAAAAATCGATGGAGCCAATCATTGCCTCACCCGATATGCAGGCGATTATCGATGCCCAGAACGCTCCTCATCCCAGGACAGCGCGTCCGCGAGCCACCAGGCCAACCATTAAAAAAGGAAGTGGCGTGACAGAGTACAGTTGGAGTTCGCTGAGGGCGGATACACCAAAGCTTGACACGCGAAACTCCGAGAATCCGCATTGATGCGACTTAAATCGGCCTACGTGATACTACGCAAAATCTCTTGACTACCTCGCTCATGGTAGTAAGATCGCAAGTGGCAAGAGAGCAATAAGCCGCCGTTCGTTCGACAGAACGTGCGTGGGGGAAACCAGATTTCAATTCGAAGCTGAGGACAAGAGTAAAAGAATCGCACATCCGGCGTCATTGCCTCATGCTGTAGATCGAGCAATTTAGCCGAAGCAATATCAAAACAACATAGCCGCGTTCAGGAAGCTCGAACCCCAGTACCGATCGAGAGCGTATCAACATGCTTTATCATCACCCGCCATCTCAGGAACTGCGCCAGACTATAGATGATCTGGAGCTCGACAAGAGACTTGCCTTCAATCAAAAAGACGGAGCACCTCAACATCAAGCTTGCGCATGCTGCCACGTACCGGAGAGAAAATCGGCCAGGAAACTCAAGATATTGGCCATAATCGTTTTTATAGTCACAACAGCACTCGTGGCTCTCAATGCCTATCAGCGCGAGCAGAGCGAGCGAGAAGAAAATCTTACGGCGGCAGGAAATGGAGCTGCGCATGCAACCGAAACGATCTTTCCCGTCAAAGCTCCGGTTGTGAACAATCAAGTCTATTATGTGCCGGCAGCCGCTCCCGCTCAACCTGCCATGCCCGTGCAGACCGTCAGACCCGGTGAGCCTACGGCACCTTGCATAGCACTGCCGGTTGAAGATACCAATGGCAACATAAGGCTGAAAAGATTCGTCAGTCGCTAAGCATTTATGTCGAACTCAGCTCTCCGCATGCGAAGGCGCCGCCGCCATGCCAGCCGAGCAATCGCGACACTCCAGTTCGATCACCTTCAATTACGTTTGACATTCGTTTTACCGGGCATTCAAAAAAGAATTGACCGCTCTCGACACCAATCCATTTTCGCTTCATCTTATGGGCAACCGCGCATGTGGTGCCCGAGCCCAGAAAGTAGTCGAGCACCAGATCATCCTCATTGGTCGTCAGCGCTATGAGCCGATGCAGAAGATGCTAGGGTTTCTTGCTTCTCGAGAATAGAACTCCTCCTTCATTGGCAAGATCAGCTTTTGGTATCTCTTCATGGGACCAGAAGTCAGTGAGCTTGTTGCGCTTGATGATGGTATCACCGGCGATGGCAGCTGAATCCTTCAGCCAGGCACACAGCTCGCCGTTCCAATAATAAAGCGTTTTGTTCGACCCTCGATATCGCCCGCGTGAAGGGACATAGTCCAGGCTGTATAAAACGTTTTTCTCTAAACCATCGATAATGCGGTTTTGAAATGTATTTTCCTTTTGAACATTTTGTGTGCGGAAGATGCGCTCGAAATTTTCGATATATTGGCTTGCCACTTCATCCTGTCGCAACAGGTAGTTGCGCAGTGAGATGCTAAGAATGCTGAAATTTGCATGCCCGTAAAGTCGAGCGACATTGCCGCCGACTTCAAATTCATTCAGCAGCCGGCGAGTGCCTTCAGCCGCCAGTATTTTGTTGTAACGCTTCATGGTTGCGTGGTCGAGCGGGCGTTCATAGCCGATGTCATTGAGCGAACGCTTGTCCTTGCTGTAGATCAAAATATACTCTTTGCTGTTGAGGATGACGCCGGATTGTCCCAGTCCGGCGCTTCCCGACCGCTCATAAGCGATGCATGCCACAAAACATTTTTCGCCGAACAATTTATCCATCAGTAAGCGCATGTGCGGCATCTCATTGTCATCAATGCTCAGGCAGATCGAGCCATTGTCGCTGAGCAAAGGGATAGAAAGAGAAAGTCGCTGTTCCATGTACCGCAGCCATTCATCACGCTCGTACGAATCTCGGTACAGATGCTCCTTATTGCCTGTGTTGTAGGGAGGATCAATATAGATAAGGCGGACCTGGCTCCTCAGGAAGGACTGCGCCAGGCTCAAAAACTCCAGGTTATCTCCCTTGAGCAGCACGCCCTGCCATGGCATATCTGGGGCCGGCGAATGTCTCGGCCGGTTCGATGCGACGGCTGACCTCACCAGATGTGATGGCACAGCACTAGACACCACATTTAATGGCACCGGCCAGCTAATCCGCTCGAGCAACAATTTTAGAAATCCGCCGACTTTGGTGTTCGGGGAAATGGTATCACATCTCTTATGTTGCCCATGCCCGTCACGAATTGCACGGTCCGCTCCAGCCCGAGGCCGAAACCGGCATGCGGTACGGTTCCGAACCTGCGCAAATCGAGATACCACCAATATTCCTCTGGATCCAGACCGCAGCCTTTCATGCGCTCCGTGAGAATGTCGAGTCTCTCTTCACGCTGGCTGCCGCCGATGATTTCGCCCACTTTGGGGACCAGAACATCCATAGCCCGCACGGTGCGGCCGTCATCATTGAGCCTCATGTAGAAAGCTTTTATATCTTTTGGATAGTCAAAGACAATAACCGGTTTCTTGAATTTTTGCTCGGTCAAATAACGCTCGTGCTCTGATTGCAAGTCAATTCCCCACTGCACGGGGAATTCGAAATTTTGCCCGGACTTCTCCAAAATTTCAACCGCTTCAGTGTACGGCAGGCGCACGAAATCGCTTTCGACAATGTGCTTCAGTGTTTCGATTACGGTTTTATCAATGCGCTCATTGAAGAAGCTCATATCATCGGAACAATTGCTCAGCACGTCCGTGAAAATGGTCTTTAAAAACTCCTCGGCGCATTCCATGTTACCCTCGAGATCGCAAAATGCCATCTCCGGCTCGACCATCCAGAACTCAGCCAGATGTCTTGATGTGTTCGAATTCTCGGCGCGGAAGGTGGGACCAAATGTATATATGTTCATCAAGGCAGTGGCATATGCCTCGCCTTCGAGCTGCCCGCTGACCGTCAAGTGCGTGGCCCGTCCGAAAAAATCTTGCTCGACATCAATCTCGGCCGAGCCTTCCTTACGCGGTACGTTAAGCAAATCGAATGATGTAACCCGAAACATCTGACCGGCGCCCTCGCAATCAGATGCCGTAATAATCGGTGTGTGGACGTAGATGAAGCCACGCGATTGAAAGAAGTTGTGAATCGAGCGGCAGATCTCGTTGCGCACTCTGGCGATGGCACCAAATGTATTCGTGCGCGGCCGCAAATGAGCAATGCTTCGCAAAAATTCAAAAGACGTCCCTTTCTTTTGCAGAGGGTAGGTAGCCGGATCCGCGAAGCCGACGACTTTGACTGATTCGGCTTTCACCTCGGTCGTCTGTCCTTTTCCAGGCGATGCCACCACCTCGCCGATTACCTCAATGGAGCTGCCTATATTGGCGTTCAGAATCTCACTCTCATAGTTCGGCAGGGCACTTTCGGCTAAGACCTGGACGCTCTTCATGCTCGATCCATCGTTGAGCTCGATAAAAGAGAAACCACCCTTTGAGTCGCGGCGGGTTCTCACCCAGCCGGTGAGCTTCACCTTCTGACCGATGCTTTCATTCAACAACGCTTCTTTGACGCGCATCCTTTTCATTGTCTCAACTCTTGCAGTCATGCCCTTATCACCTCAACGTTTGCAAATGAAATAAACGCCGTCGCGGACGGTGAGCAAGACCTTGTCCACGCGCGGATCGGATGCGACCTTATCATTGAGCCGGCAAATCGCTTTGTCGTCGTCCGTTTTTGGATCAAGAACATTGCCGCTCCACAAGACGTTATCGATCAGAATGATGCCGCCGGATTTCATTTTCTCGAGAACCGCTTCGTAATAGTTGGGATAGTTTGTCTTGTCCGCATCAATAAAGACCAGATCGAACGGTCCGCTCAGCTTCTTGATCGACTCCAGTGCCGGACCTTCGATAATCTCGATTTTTTTGCCGTGCTCGCTTCTGGCAATGTACCTTCGTGCCAGGGCAAGACATTCAGGATTGATATCAAGGGTGGTTATCTTACCCTCATCAGGGAGCGCCTCAGCCATCGAGAGCGCCGAATAACCGGTGAACGTGCCAATCTCGAGAATCCGTTTCGCCCCAGATATCTTGATGATCATCTTCAGCAACTGACCTTCGATCGGTCCGGTGCACATCTGGGGAAGGTGCATCTTTTCATAAGTTTCAGCCATCAAGTCGGCCAGAATTTGATTGTGCTTCTCGGTTTTCTCCAGTGCATAATCTTCGATGCCCGGCTTCATAAGCGTCAGCATGGTAGCCACCTCCTGATGTCCACCGTTTTATAGCAGATCACTTATAAAAATTCAGCGGCAGCGCTTTTTCTTTTGCGAAGTTCATCTAAACAATCCCCAACTGAACTGGCGAAGCTTGCCAAGAAATGATATTTTATTGACTGACGGGTCAGTAAATTAATCCCGACTAAGGCGTGAAGCCATCCTTACAAACATATCGACGCCGAATTTAAAGGAAGCCATGCAAACCGCAAACAAACGAGGACCCGGGCGCCCGCGCAATCTTGAACTAGCCAGCCAGCGCCGCGAGGAAATACTGCTGGTGGCGACGGAGTTTTTTGCTTCCAAAGGATTTGCCAGCACTGATGTGCAGGAGATCGCCGATCGGCTGAGCATCGCAAAAGGGACCATCTATCACTATTTCCCGAGCAAGGAAAAGCTCTTCCTGGCAGCGGTCGATCATTTGATGGAAGATTTGAACGAGCACATCAATGCCCGCATTGCTGAGGTAGAAGATCCGATCGAACTGATTGCCGGAGCGATCAGAGCTTTTCTGGAGTATTTCGACCACCATCCTGAATTCGTCGAGCTGATTGTTCAGGAGCGAGCCGAGTTTCGCGACCGCAAAAAACCAACTTATCTCGAGCATCGCGAGAAAAACATCAAACCATGGCTCGACCTTTTCCGGAATCTGGCTGATCAGGGGCGTCTGCGACCCACTAATGAAGATGAGGTGACGCAAACGATCAGTAATCTTCTTTACGGCACAATCTTCACGACCTATTTCGCCAGGCATGGACAGTCGTTCGAGTCTCTCGCCGACCAGGTGCTCTCGCTTGTCTTTGCCGGGATAATGAGCGACAGCGAGCGAGGCAACCTCGACACGTACCTGAGCAGCAGCTTCAAGCACAATCGAACCAGCGGAGAACCCAAGGAAACATGCGCGAACTGATACCGAAGCGGCAAGACAGATCAAAAGCGGCCGTCAATCCCACTACTGATACCACATATGGTGAGGCGCCCGGGGGCGCGTCACCTTCATGGTACACCAACAAATGGGTTCTGGTCTCGATTGTCGCCAGCGTCATTCTGGTCGGCTGGCTGGGCATGCGCATATGGCAAAACGTTTTCAAACCGATCAAGTCTGATGTCGACCAGGCGGTTCTCACCGTTATGGTTCAACCTGCCCAAAGAATGCAAATCCACCGGCATCTGAAGCTGTCCGGCAGCGTCTGGGCATGGGACCCTCTCACTATCGGTGCTGAAATCGGCGGGCTGAGGATTGCCGCCGTCAATGTCGAGGAAGGTGACGTAGTCAAAAAAGGGCAGGTACTGGCTACCCTCAATTCATCAGTGATCAAAGCGCAGCTGGAGCGACAGCAAGCCCGGTTGAACCGCGCCGAAATCAGCCTGGAGAAAACAAAGCAGCCAAATCGTCCCATGGACATCAATCGTTTGAAGGCAGTTGTGCAGCAAACCGCCGCTGTCGTTTCACAAGAGCAGTCCAATCTGGTGCATGCCAAAGCCAATTTGAAAAACGCGTTTGCCAGCGCCGAGCGCTACAAAGTCTTGAGCGCCGAGGGCGCCGTCAGTCAGGAAGACTTCGACAATAAGACGATGTTGAAAGACACTGCCGAGGCTGATTTTCACGCTGCCGAGAAACGCTTGAGCGCGGCAATGTTCCTCAAGATCCAGGCGGAGGAAAACCTGAAACTGGCTCTGGAGGGCGGCATGAAGCAGGACATTCAGATCGCCGGAGCCGATCTGAGGGAAACGCAAGCCAACATCAATGAGCTTAAAGCTCAACTGGAGCAAACTATCATCCGCGCTCCCAGCGATGGCTTGATTGTCAAAAGACTGGCTCACATCGGCGATATAAGCGTCGCTAACAAAGAGCTTTTCCAGATGGTGCGCGATAGCCGTTTTGAAGTGCGCGCCCAGGTGCCCGAGCAGGATCTGCCTAAGATCAAGCCTGGTCAGGTAGTGGAATTCCAATGTGCTGCCACTGGAAGTAAACGGCTGCCCGGGCGGGTTCGAGAGATCAGCCCGTTAATCGACACAGCCACAAGGCTGGCCACCGTGCGCATCGATCTTCCTTGTGAACGCGGCTGGCTTCCCGGAACTTTTGCCAGCGGTCTGGTCGATTTAGGTCAGGTCGACGCTCTGGTAGTACCGGCCCCTTCGGTGATCGATCGCGACGGCAGGAAAATGGTCTTCGTCCTCGACGGCAAACGAGTTTTCGCGCGTGAGATCAAAGTCGGTGAGCGGGTCGGCGATCTCGTCGAGGTATGGTCCGGCATTGCTGCGGGCGAACCTGTGGTCATCACAGGCAGTGGCTTCTTGAAGGATGGCGATCCGGTGCGAATTTCCGAGCACCCCACATCCGCCGGGGAGACGACTAACCAGGAAGGCAGCAAATGAACCTTCGCTACATCTCGGCCTGGTCGATCAAAAATCCGGTTCCAGTACTCGTTCTCTTCCTCACACTCACCATCGCCGGTGTGGTCAGCTTCTTTTCGCTTGGCATTGATGAAAGCCCGAACATCGACATTCCCGTCGTTTCCGTGACAGTCAACCAGGTCGGTGCCGCCCCGGCCGAACTGGAGACGCAGGTAACGCGCAAGGTAGAAGACGCGGTAGCAAGCATTGGCAACGTCAAGCACATCATCTCCAAGGTTAATGAAGGAACATCGGCGACGACCATCGAATTCGAACTGGAGACGAATGTGGACCGCGCCGTCAATGATGTGCGCAATGAGATTTCAAAAATTCGCACCAACCTGCCGGCAGGGATCGATGAGCCGATCGTGCAGCGCGTGGACTTTGTCGGCGCACCTTTTGTCAGCTATTCCGTCTCATCAGAGAAACGATCGGTCGAAGAGTTGAGCTGGTTGATCGACAACGAGATTGCCCGAGCCTTGCTTGGCGTAAAGGGCGTCGGACAGGTCGAGCGAGCCGGGGGCGTAGACAGAGAAATTCGCGTCAATCTCGATCCAGCGCGATTGGAGGCGCTCGGTATCACAGCCGAGACAGTCAGCGATCAGCTGCGTCAGGTCAATACGAATCTGCCAGGTGGTCGCGGTGAGATCGGATCGCAGGAGGAGTCGGTGCGCACGCTTGGAAGCGCGCCTTCGCCGGAGACTCTGGCCGCGACCAGGATAAGTCTGCCGGCCGATCGCTGGGCACGTCTTGATACGCTTGGCACCGTCGATGATGCCTCATCCGATCGAAGGCAATCAGCCACCCTCAACAACAAACCGGTGGTCGCCTTTTCCATTGTCCGAAGCACCGGAGCGAATATGGTTGATGTCGAAGACGGCGTCGACAAGAAACTCGACGTCCTCAGAAAAACGCTGCCGCCGGATGTCGAGATCAAGAAGCTCCGCTCTCAAACGATATTCGTTCACCAGTCATATCACGCCGCGCTCGACTCACTTCTGATTGGCGCCGGACTGGCTGTTCTTGTCGTCTGGCTCTTTTTGAAGGACTGGCGCTCGGCGGTGATCTCATCGCTGGCCATGCCTCTGTCTTTGATACCAACCTTTGCAGTCATGAAAGCAGCGCATTTCACGATGAACAACATGTCCCTGCTCGGTCTGGCGCTTGTAATCGGCGTCCTGGTCGACGACGCCATCGTGGAAATTGAGAATATTGTTCGGCACATGGGTATGGGCAAGAAACCGTTTCAAGCCGCTTTTGACGCGGCAGATGAGATCGGACTGGCGGTCGTGGCCACGACCATGACCATTATCGTCGTGTTCGTCCCGGTTGCATTCATGGGAGGAATTCCAGGCAAGTTCCTCTGGCAGTTCGGCCTGACTGTAGCAGCCGCGGTTTTCTTCTCGCTGGTTGTCGCTCGCATGCTCACACCGCTGATGGCCGCTTATTTGCTGGGCACGGTGAAGGAAACGCACGCCAATAGGAAACTGGTGGCGCTCTACGATAAGATCCTGCTCTGGTCGCTGCAACATCGCGCTAAAACGGTAATCGTCGGGGTGGTATTTTTCCTTCTCAGCATAGTCATGTTCCGCATGATGCCTACCTCAGTGATCGGCAGCATCGATCGCGGCGAAAGCATGCTGACTATTGAAATGCCGCCGGGCACTCAGTTGGAGGAGACCGAGCGGGCAGCCAAACAGTTAACCGAGATATTGCTCAAGGACAAGACGGTCAAATCAGTCTTCGCTCAAATAGGCACCGCCACGGCAGCAAATCGCCGCACGGCCGGCACCGCCGGCGGTGTGAACCGCGGCACCATATATGCCTCCTTAAAGGATCGCGACGTCAGGCACGAATCACAACAAGACTTCGAGGCCAGGATTCGCGCCGAACTCAACAAAGTGCCGGGTCCACGGCTGAGCTTTGAATCGTCTCAGGGCATCTCGGGCAAACTGAAACTGATCATGGTCGGCACTGATACGGAATCTCTCAGACGTTTCTCTGACAAACTAAGCGACGAGATGCGCACCATACCTGGTATCTGTGACATCGTCTCGACCGCCTCGCTGCAACGACCTGAGATCCAGGTCGTGCCAAACTTCGAGCGCGCCTCCGAGCAGGGCATATCGGTGGAATCCATTGCCAGAACCGCCTTGATTGCCACTCTTGGCGATATCGATCGGAATTTGCCGAAATTCAATCTTCCCGAGCGCCAGATCAATATCCGCGTCCAGATCGATCCGCACTACAGAAACGATCTTAATACGATAAGCAATCTTCGTGTCATTGCCCCGGCCGGCAAGCAAGTACCGCTCAGCAGTGTCGCCGACATCCGCTTCGGCAGCGGAGAGGCGCAGATCGACCGCTACGATCGCTACCGTCAAGTCACCATCGATGCCAGTCTGGCGCCTGGGCTTCCGCTTGGCGAGGCGCTCAAAAAGGTGAAGGATTTGCCGGCCTGGAAGGCGATGCCGAAGCAAGTCAGAAACATTCCAGCCGGTGACATTGAAATTCAAAACGATATTTTCTCGGGCTTTGCCTGGGCACTAACTACAGGCGTTCTACTGATTTACGCGGTACTGGCTCTTTTGTTCGGCGGCTTCATGCATCCTTTCACGATCATGATGTCTTTGCCGCTCGCTCTTGGCGGAGCATTGATTGCCCTGCTCGTCTCCGGCGATTCACTCGGCTTTTATGCCTTGATCGGCATCGTAATGCTCATGGGACTGGTGACGAAAAACGCCATTCTCCTCGTCGAATATTGTCTTATGGCTCAGAAGTCAGGCATGGATCGCACCACCGCCATCTTGAAGGCCGGAGAGGCGCGAATGCGGCCTATCTTGATGACGACAGTGGCAATGGTGGCCGGCATGCTTCCGATCGCCATCAGATTCGGTGCCGGTTCCGAGGCAAGAGCGCCGATGGCAATTGCCGTAGTCGGCGGACTGATTACCTCTACTCTTCTGACTCTCGTGGTTGTGCCGGTGGTTTTCACCTACGTTGATGATTTCCAAAACTGGTTGGCAAAGCACTTCAAGAAGTTGAATTTGAACAGCTCGACGGACCTCGAATATGCCGAGCTCGTCCGCCGCGAGAGCGCCTTGAAAGAAAGAGAGCATCAGGAGACTAGCGAGTCGACGTCTCAATTGCACTGAGCAGTTGCACATCTTTTAATTCCGGGCTCCCCGGACTGCTGACTCTTCCTGCTCCGCACCACCATGGTCCTTTACCCGCCGCCAGATCTTCGTCACTTAAACTTACATGAACGTCGGGCTCGATGCCTTTCTTCAAATAACTCATGCCGTTGGGGCTGAACATTCTGCCGCCGCTGAAGATAATCAAAGTCTCCTGGTCGAGACGGAAGGGAATCTGGATCGTGGTAGCGCCGGCGGTGCGCTCACCGACCAGTGTCGCGCCGGCGTTTTCCCTGAGCGCGGCCGCCAGGCTTTCAGCACTCTTTGCCGTTCCCCGATTAACCAGAGCAACTATGCCCCTGGTGTAAAGCGGGCGTCCTGCTCCCTCGACCGGATGGACATAACCGTCCGGATCGACGCTACTGCCGATGGTGCCTTCTCTGGCGAACAATTCCGCCACATGAACAAAATTTCTGAACGATCCGCCCGGGTTATGACGCAGATCAATTATCAAAGCGCTGGTGCTCTCGAGTTGTTTGAGCGCCTCCTGAAGATCATGCGCGACATCCGGCGCCTGCAATGCGAAAAGGCGAATATAGCCGATGTTATGAGGCAATACCTCTACCGTCGGCACGTCCTTATGCGCTAAAGGTGCTCGCTTGATAGTCTTGTGCACGAGCCTGCCGGCGCGCTGCAATGAGATGGACACCTCGCTGCTCGGCTCGCCGCGCAGGTGGTCGATGGTGTAGTGCAAAGTGTGTCCGGCCACCGACTGCGAATCAACTGATACGAGCTCGTCCCCCGGCTGCAGTCCGGCTTTATCGGCGGGGCTTCCAGGTACCGTCGAGATGATCAAAATGCGATTATCGATGTGCCGTTTTATCTGCACGCCTATTCCGCAATCATTTTCATTTGCCATGCTGTCCGACGAAGCGATATGAATCATGCGCGTATCGGTATCATTAAGACTCTCGAGCATCGTCGCTATGGCACGGTGTGCATCCTCGACAGTTTCGAGTTGCGAGTCGAACCGGTGTTGCCAGCGATACCAATTTTGGCCGTTATATGTTTTGTCGTAATAAGACGTTTTGATCAAAAACCAGGCTCTCTGGTATAAAGCCATGGCTTCAGCCTTCTCGCTCTGGCTCGGCAATTGAGCCTGGGATGCCTTAGAGGCGTCATCGGCAGAGGCTGAGGGTAGAAATGAATAGAGAGCGGCGAAAACAATGGCAAGCATCACGGATCGCCGATCCGATTCTGCAGTAGAACTTCCCTTGTATCTTTTCAATCGGAACTCATCATCTTAGTAAAACGTCCGGGCGGAGGCGCTGAAACGCAGCGATTCCTTGTGGCGAGATTTTACTACAAGATTTGCCTATTGACAGGCGTTTGAGCGAAGGCATCTTGAGCATGAGACTTAATGTTGAGTCGTCCACGCCCCGAGCATCATCAAGAATGATCGATTGCAGCGAAGCGATCTTGGCAATCTCGGACTGGGCATCCTTGTCAAGGACGGTCCCTATGCAAGACAAGAGCTTCAGCGATCGCGACTGCTGTAAGAGGCATACCTTATCGGCAGTCAAAAAAGGCATATAGTCCAAATGCAGCTCTTGAAGATTCTTCATTTTGGCAATGGCCGCAAAGCCTTCTTCAGTTATCGGTCGGGCGCGCAAATCAAGAATCTGGATTGGCAGTTGCTCAAGGGCATGCAAACCGGAGCCTGACACCGCACTTGATACCAGGTTCACCTTTGTGATTTTGGGAAACTTTCCAATCAAGCCAAGTTCGCCATCGCTCAGGTTGGGCATGCCGTAGAAGGCTTTTCCCTGCACGTGGAATTTGCTTTCATAAATGTAGCTCCAGTCCCGCATCTCGGACTCGGTAGATCCGAATGAATCGCCGTCCGATGAGCCGATTCTGCTCAAGTGAGTCTCTTTGTTCAGCAGTATAGGCGCAGATTCGAATTCATTCTTGTACTCCTTCTTGTAGAGCTCCCTAAGACCTCGTGCCCAGGATTCCTGGAAGCGTGCCGGCATTGGATACGATCCGGAGAAAAGTCGATCCGGCTTTTGCGATCCTCTTGATCTGTGACTCGCGGCGTTTTGCACCTCACTCCTTGCGGGGCTTCGTACTTCCTCGGAGTAGGCAAGCACGAATGAAACGGACAGGTTGACAACCAAAAAGATCAGCAAACAACAGGTGAGAAAACTCACCACATGCAGTGTCAACGGCCACGGCCGGGACAGTTCTTTCACATCCGATTCCCCTTTGGGCGCCGGCTGCGCGGACTGATCCTCCTGGTCCGAAGAAGCAGGATCGCTCAGGCTTATGCTCACCCTGTCTATATGGGCAAGCGTATCGAGAAAACGCTTACCTGGAGCGAGAGGCTCGCACAAGCGATCGTGCACCGCCATCAATACCATCTGGAATTCTTCCGCCGTTTGGAAGCGCTTGGCCGGCTTCTTTTCCAGGGACTTGAGCAGTATGGATTCCAACTCATTGATCGCCACCGCCTCTCCTTCGATCATGCTTCTCAGCGATGGCGGCTCGGCTCTCACGTGCGCGTCAAGCGTGTCCATCAGGCATTCGCCCACAAACGGCGTTCGCCCCGTGAGCAGTTCAAACATTATGCAGCCGACCGAATAGATGTCGCTGCGAGCATCAACTCGTCCACCGCTAGCCTGCTCTGGACTGACATAAAGCGGCGTTCCGACAAAAGACCCGGCGCGCGTCAAAATTTGACTGGCACTGGTCGATGATGTGGCAATGCCGAAATCGAGCACCTTGACCAGCGGCAAATCGTCCTCGATCCAGGTGATCATGACGTTGTCGGATTTCAAATCGCGGTGAATGATGCCGCGCTCGTGAGCATGAATCAAGGCAGAGAGAATCTGAATGGTAATCTCGATGCACAGATCGGCATCCAGTGGACCGCGCTCGCACAGCACTTCTGCCAGGGAGCTTCCCTCAAGAAACTCCATGACCATATAAGGGTGGCCGCCGGGGCTCAAGCCAAAATCGAGCACGACAGGCAAATGCACGGTTCGGAAGGATGACAAAACTCGAGCTTCTTGTTGAAATCTGCGAATACGGCGCAAATCGCCGATATCCGGGCGCATGTATTTAATCGCGACGGTGCGATCGAGAAAGTTGTCTTGAGCCCTGAAGACGAGGCAGGTGGCCCCTTCTCCGATCAGCTCGACATCGCTGTAACGCGATGGCAAATTCACCTCTGCCAGAACTGGAGAGGATATGGCAAGGCAGTCCGTTAGCATTAAGATCAGTCCCCTTTCCCCCACGAAAGTGTTCTATTCCGTGTTGCCATTTTTTGGACAGGAAACTTTCCTCGGGGCGATTAAATTGAAAAAAACGGCAAGGAATCAGGCTCTTGGCAGCATTAACTTTGAATCGATGCGATCCCGCCGGGTTTCTATCACTATAATTAGAAGCGGAGTCGGCAATTTCGCTATTTTCAACTATGACAACTATTCGCGCCGATCTAATCAGCCCGCTCGATATGTTCAAAATCGGCATTGGACCTTCCAGTTCTCACACTGTCGGACCGATGCTTGCCGCGCTCATGTTCGCCAGGAGCATAGCCAGAGAGAAGGTGGCAGCGGGCGCTTATCATCTGGTTATCGAGCTTTACGGCAGCCTGTCAGCCACAGGCAAAGGCCATGGAACAGACGGAGCGGTTTGCGCGGGCATGATCGGGTTGCACCCTAAAGACGCTGATGCCGACGCTGTTTGGCAGGCCAAGCCCGATCTTGAGAAGAACCCCATCATTGCCAGCGGCGGCCTCAACATCAGTTTTCAACCCCGCGATGACATCCACTTTTTAGGCTGGACAATCGACGGTAAGCCGTTGCCGCATCCAAACACGATGCGCTTTCTTCTCCTGAGCCAGGAGGGCAAAACCCTTCTGGAGGAGATATGGCTGTCGGTCGGCGGCGGCTTTGTGGAAGCTTTCAACTGGACCGAGGGTCGAATCTACTCCAAACAGCATGGCGGTGAAGGGGTGGACCTGCCCTACCCATACAACACGGCGGCCGAATTTGTCGGTCAATGTCAGGCGAGCAACCTGCCGCCCTGGCAAGTAGTAATCGCCAATCAAGAACGGCGTGGATTGAGCGAAAGCAACTTGCGCAGTGCGCTCGACGAGATTCTCGATACGATGGATGATTGCATCGAGCGCGGTCTTTCAACTGAGGGAATTCTGCCGGGCGGCTTGAATGTCCGCCGTCGCGCCAAGCATCTCTACGAGAAGCTGAAGGGGGAGAGTCCGCCGGCGTGGGCAGGAAATGATTTGCGTCCGTCCGTTTATGCCATGGCGGTAAATGAGGAAAACGCTGCCGGCGGCAAGGTTGTCACAGCGCCAACCAACGGCTCCTCGGGTTTGATTCCGGCTGTCTGGCGCACTCTCAAGGAAGCGCACGATCTGGACAGAACAACTTTGCAAAACGGCTTGATTGTGGCATCCGTGATTGGTGCTCTGGTGAAAGTGCATGCCTCGATCAGCGGTGCCGAGGTGGGCTGCCAGGGCGAGGTCGGCACATCATGCGCGATGGCCGCCGGCGGAGCAGTGGCCATGCTCGGCGGCAGCGTCAATCAGATCGAGCAGGCTGCCGAAATCGGCATCGAACACCATCTGGGCATGACCTGCGATCCGATGATGGGACTGGTGCAGGTGCCCTGCATCGAGCGAAATGCGATGGGCGCCGTAAAGGCCCTGAACGCTGCTGCGCTTTCCCTGGCATCTGACGGCAGCCATCTGGTCAGCCTCGATAAAGCGCTGGCGGTGATGAAGCAGACTGGTCTGGATATGAATGAGAAGTACAAGGAAACCTCCACCGGCGGCCTGGCCCTCGGCTAGATCTTGATTGAAAAATTTCACTTGACAACCGCCCGAACACCGCAGTATCCTTGGATAGCCCTGGAGAAGATGTTCTCCTCCTTTGTTAGTAACCACCAACGCTGCAAGTGATTCATTGGCAAGCAATTGCCTACTTTGATGTGCTTTCACCTCACTGAAAGACGCTTCTAAACAGGAAACCCAATACATGAACAACGCGTCAAACGACGACCGCTTGGCCGATCTCGCTCCAGAGGACTGGAACGAGATAGATGTGGGCACAAGGATTGATTTAAACGGCAAGACCACCTATCACGTTCTGACGAGCGATAGAAGGGTGGGCTATTTCGTTGAGAAAGTCTATAACGACAAGCAGAGCCTGGTTCGCATACTGAAGCGCGGCAAGAACAGCCGCTCTGAAACCGACTTTTCGCCTGAGACAGGCGATGTGGTGCGCATATTCGAGGCAAGCACGTTGCCCGACGGCAATTCCATGACCAAGGAGATCGTCTATGGCGGCGATCGCTGCACCGAAACAGTAGTGATTGTCGGCATCAGCGGCGAGCTCATCCGCACGGTCCAGCGCGAAAGCGTCGGGCTGCGCACTCTCTATCAGGGACAAACAGACTACCGCAAGGATGGCGTACCATCGGCGACGATCAATCACACCATGGATCCGAAGAATGGCAAACTGGCGCACCGAGAGCAAATCCGCTGGCTCAAGGACGGTCATCGAGCGCTTACCGAGCATTTCTTCTTCACCAGCAATGGTGCGGTGACCAAATACACAAAGGTTCTCTATCACGCTTGCGGCGGACCCTTCATCGAAGAGACACATCGATATGCCGAGTCGGGACCGATGCTGCGCCGGGAGATTATCCAGTACAATCCCGCCGGCGTGCAAACCGCGGCCGATCTGACCATGTACGACGAGAAAGGTGATGTCACCGAGCGTAGTACCACTTACTACGATCACCGCGGTGCGGCAATCGCCAGGCACACAGGCGACTGCCCCCCGGCAGAATCCTGGCTCGAGGAAGGCGAACAGATCTTGCGGCAGATGGGAGGAGAAGATATCGATCTAAGCCAGAGCTTCGATCATTCCTCTTCGCCCGGTGCTTCGTTTTGAAATTCGTTTTGGGCAAATGCAGCCGATATATCGCTGAGTGAGCCTTGCACTCGCACCTGGCATTCCGGCATGCTCTTCGACAGTTGTGCCACCGCCTGTGATGAGACGGCCGGGCAACCTCTGAGCCGCAAGGAGCGCAGCTCAGGCATGTTCTTGATGAGGAGCAACCCTTGATCGGTAACCGCCGTTTCCATAAGTGAAAGGCGGCGCAGTTTCAAACCGCGCAGCATCCTGATCTGGTTATCGCGAATCGCGGCGCCCTTGAGCTCGAGGGCGCGCAAGTTGCCGAGCTCCTGCAAGCAGAGCAATGCCTCGTCTGAAACGGCTCCTCCGGAAAGTCCCAGGCGGCGGAGCTGAGGCATTTTGCTCAAGGCAATCAAATTTTCT
>JAJPJO010000427.1 GCA_021324135.1 Pseudomonadota bacterium | reverse complement strand
TGCTGGATGGCATGAAAGTCGTCGGTGATCTCTTCGGTGCCGGTAAGATGCAGTTGCCGTTCGTCTTGCAATCGGCCGAGACTATGAAGGCAGCGGTATCATATCTGGAGCCGTTCATGGAGAAGATCGAGGGCGCCCAGCGGGGTACCATGGTACTGGCTACGGTGAAGGGCGATGTGCACGATATCGGCAAGAACCTCGTTGATATCATCCTCACCAATAACGGCTACAAAGTTGTAAACCTGGGCATTAAGCAGCCCATCGAAAATATCATATCCGCCGCTCTCGAGCACAAAGCTGATTGCATCGGCATGAGCGGTTTGCTGGTGAAATCGACTGTAATCATGAAGGAGAACCTGGATGTTCTCAATCAGCGCGGCATAAAAACGCCCGTCATTCTCGGCGGTGCCGCGCTCACCAGGCGGTATGTCGAGGAGGATTGCCGGCGCACATATGACGGATTGCTGTTTTACGGACAGGATGCTTTCGACGATTTGAGAATTATGGAAGCGCTCGGTGCACTGAAGACGGAGAACGGTCGTTTGTCGAGCCTGGATGAGTCGGGCTTGATGTCTGCGGTTCACGGTACTCCTCTGCAGGTGGATCATGAGTTCGCCGAGGAGGATGACGAGCAGTCCTTCGAGCAAAATGAAGATCAGCCGTTCGAGCGAAGTGAAGATCAGTCTGCACGAATAAAAGAAAACACACCATCGAAGGTGAACTTGGCAGATTCCGCAGCCGGCGCGACAAGCGTGCAGGAAAGCGGTACTGCTAAGGACGCTTCTACTGTGGGCGGCGGCGCATCGGCAATCCTTCGTTCAAACGTCGCTCGGAATATCGAGATAACTGAGCCACCTTTTTGGGGAACGAAGATAGTAGATGATATTCCCATACTGGAGGCGTTCAATTATTTGAATTTGAACGTCCTCTTCAAGGGACAATGGCGGGTCCGCCAGGGCAATATGCCTCAAGAAGAATACGACGCGTTGCTCAAGGAAAAATTCTATCCTGTTTTTGAAGAGCTCAAGCAGCGTTGTCATAATGAGAAGTTGTTGGTACCACGTGCGGTGTATGGCTACTTCCCGTGCTTGTCGTCAGGCAACGATCTGATCGTTTACAAAAACGACCGTAAGAGCGAATGGTTGCGCTTCCATTTCCCAAGACAATCTCACGGCCGTCATTTGTGCATTGCCGACTTCTTCCGCTCGCAAGACGAATATCAAGATGGTATCACGCGTGGTGATGACGCAATGGATGTGGTTGCACTGCAAGTGGTGACAGTTGGCGCACGCGCAAGCGAATACGCACAAGAGCTTTTTAAGGCAAACAAATACTCCGATTATCTCTATTTCCACGGTTTGTCCGTCGAATCAGCCGAGGGTGTAGCCGAGGTCTTGCACAAACGTATTCGTTCCGAACTAGGATTCGCCCATCAGGACGCAACCGACCTGAATAAATTGTTCCAGCAAGGTTATCGCGGGACTCGTTACAGCTTCGGCTATCCAGCCTGTCCAAACCTGGAAGATCAAAAGCAATTATTCGAGCTCTTGCAGCCGGAGCGTGTTGGGATTACTTTGAGCGAGGAGTTTCAGCTCGTTCCGGAGCAGAGCACATCGGCAATCGTGGTGCATCATCCGGAAGCTAAGTATTTCAACATCAGATAGCTATGCGCGGAATCTGGTTCGTACATTTGCCTGGCTCTGCAGTAGTCTCTAATCAGCAGTTGCCTGAAGAGTCAACAAAAGTTCTGTCGTTATCGTCATATGACGATAGAAATGAACGGATTTTGATAGTCATATGACGATAATTGTGCCTGAAAAGCCAGCAAAGGTTCTGTCGTTATCGTCATATGACGATAGAATTGAGCAGGTTTTGATAGTCATATGACGATAAACGATTTCGGCAAGGCGGACGCGGTCCTCCTGCGCTATATCTTTGTCTACTTGACGGCTTCTGCTATCAAAAATTAGCCGGTAGAAGTTCGTATTCCTACGCATGAACCCGCGCAGCTAGTCACTCAATGGTCACGGAACTCTCTTATGCTCGGGACACGCGCAATCCCCGGACACGCACTATCCTCGGGACACGCACTTATCCCCGGGACCCGCACTATCCCCGGGACACGCACTTATCCTCGGGACCCGCACTTATCCTCGGGACCCGCACTATCCCCGGGACACGCACTTATCCTCGGGACCCGCACCTATCCCCGGGGCACGCACTCATCCCCGCCTAACTCTCATAATGGACTCAAAATGTCTGATTTAGATGCACTCGCATCTACCCATCGCGCCAACATTAGAGACTATCACGAGTCGAAAGACTCCGAGTCGGCTGCCAGCAAATTAGGCCGCGAAGGTTTAGTTCTTCTCTACGGCGTTGGAGGTGAGGCATTGGACACGCTCACCAACCCGTTATCGAAAGCTCCTGATGTGGCCATGTCTGCGACCTTTGGATTGGGAATGCGCGTTCTCAGTAAAGCCGGCGCGCCGGGAAAGGTAGTGGCGGCCGGATTTGCAGTCGGCGCCGGACTGAAGACCGCTTACGACATGGCTACCTCTGATAAGTGGAGCAAGTTTTCTGATGCGATGAGTGATACATGGCATTCCAGCAGAAACTTTGATAAAGCTGTACTTGCCACCAAAGACAGTGTCGGCAGCCTGGCCGTCGATCTTGCGATCGGCTCGGCTACCTATAAACTGCTTGGCCTGTCTGGTCGGACGGCAGAGCGACCGCGCTCGAATATCTCCGTTCCATCAAAGCCGGGGAACACAACGAGCTTGGAAGCATCTGTGGCAAGAAAGGCGGTTGCGACCGATCGAAAAGCAATGCATGCAGCCAGTCGTGGTCTCGATGGTTCCGGATTGCCGGTGTGGGAGCCGACGACACCGCCGCCTGTTCATCTCGCGGAGGCGCTGTCAAAGGCAACGCTTGAAAGGCAGTCATCGCTTTTTCAAAACAGTATTGGATCAATTCGAGTCAAAGGACATAAATTCGGTTTGGCAAAAGACGGCGAGCCAACTGGCACGGCCTGGTATGTGGGCAATGGGAGATTCGTTTCCAACCAACATACCCTCGATTTTTGTTCTCCCGATATCGAAGTTATGATGCCCAACGGCAGATCAATCATGACCCGTCTGGTGGGCAAAAATCCGATCGACGACATTGCCGCGCTGCAAGTGAAGCCTGATCACATCGCCGATCTGGCGAATACACCAGCAATCAAGATTGCGCGTGCGGAGGAACTCGCCACTGGCAGCCCTGCATCAGCATACGGATATCCTAGATCATTGCAAGACATAGGTGCTAAGCCGGTCCTCGCTGCTGCGCCTGGAAATATGGAAGGCAACTTCACGGGAAGCGTGTCGAGAACGCTGAGCTCATGGCACATTCCGACCACTCCTACATCCTGGTGGTCACTGTTTATGCGAACCGAGTCTGGCTTTTCTGGCGGTCCGGTTCTAAATGTCGCTGATCAGGCAATCGGCATGGTGGCTGCGGGTGAAGGCAACGGCACGGCTATCATTCCTGGGAAAAATATTCTCGGATTTCTTGAGCGCTTGGATGGACCAATAAAACCTGTTCCACTTTCCGATGCAGCCGAGCGCCTCGGCATGTCGACACAGGGGATATGGGAGAAGATCCGGGCTCGAGAGCTGTCGGTTATCGAAGATCCCGATCTTGGATTCCTGGTCTACCTGAAGCCTCCATCCTAGTTGGCTGTAGCGACCTGGCGACAGCCCGTCTTCATTCGTTTGGCATCAAAACGCTGGTATTAGATGCGGTGCCGCATCGGGCTCATTCTTCGGACTTTTCGTCGCGAGCACTGGCCTCAAAATTGACGGAGATAGCGTCGCTTTGCGGTGAGAGGCTCTTCTCAAGCCGGTTCAACCACTTCTCTGACTCCGTAGTGTATCCCAATTTGACTTGCAGCTTGATCAAGCGGAGCATACACGTATCCTTCACTTTCTTGTCAGCTGTAGTCGATTTGTCGAGTATCTCAATTGACCGTTCTAATAAATTTGCTGCCTCGGCCAGATTGCCGTGCGACACATAGAACTTCGAAAGCTCTTCCAAGATCGGAAGGAGATCCTCTAAATTGCTACCATTTTGCAGAGCCCGCAGGTGAAGCAATGCTCGCAACACGGGTTCTATCGCGCTTGGCGAGGAGTTGTTCTTAAAGTGTTCAAGTAAAGCCTCAAGGGACACGATCGCGTCCTTTGTGAGCTTCTGCAACTCTGGTCCGGTTTCGTTGCCATCATTGTCTTTTCTGCTGACAGCGCCCTGGTAAGTACCGGCGAGCCGGATAAACGGCGAGTCTTCATACAGGATTTCGTTGCATAAATCGACGCATCTGTTACAGATGTAGACCCCCGGTCCAGCTACGATTTTGACGACCTGAGCCTGTGTCAGCCCGCAGAATGAACATTTAAGGTGGGAGTCTGTCATAACGTTTAATGGTTCACCTGCTAACTATTCCTATAATCTCACAAGCCAGGTCTCCTGTTCAGCTCATCGGATTGAGGTTAGCATGCGTGAACAATTGATTGAACGTGAATTCTCCCGAACCTTGAGGAAAATTGCTGCGTTTCTGTTGTCGTCCCTTGTTTTATTTGTCATTTGCACACCAATCGCGCAAGCACAAGATTGGGCAAAGGCAAAGCTGGAGAAATCTCCACGCCATCTGGAATGGATTGACGTTAAGAATGGGGACCGAACCCTGAAGTGCTTTATCGCCTATCCAGAGTCTAAGAAGCCCGCGACAGCCGTGCTGGTTATTCATGAGATTTTCGGACTTAGTGATTGGGTGCGTGAAGTTTGCGACGATCTAGCTTCAAACGGCTTTATTGCAATCGCCCCTGATTTACTCTCGGGAAAGCCGGGTGAGGATACGACTACATACAAGAGTGTCGATGATGTTCGCAAGGCTGTTTCGTCCTTGCCGCGCGAGCAGGTCGCCTCCGATTTAAAAGTTGTCGCCGACTACCTCTCGCATTTGCCGGCGTGCAACGGGAAGCTCGCTTTAGCTGGGTTTTGCTGGGGAGGCACGCAGACATGGTTGGCAATGGTCAGTGATCCATCATTGAAAGCTGGATTCGTTTTCTACGGATCACCATCGGCAAGCGCA